>JAQBQB010000004.1 GCA_028287235.1 Gemmatimonadota bacterium
AAGGACTCCGGACTGCGGGGCCGCGGCGGGGCCGGGTTCCCGACCGGCGTGAAGTGGAGTTTCATGAAGCCGGGCGACGGCAAGCCGCACTACCTGTGCTGCAACGCGGACGAATCCGAGCCCGGCACGTTCAAGGATCGCGAGATCATGCGGTGGACGCCGCACGCCCTGGTCGAGGGGTGCGCGATCGGCGCGTACGCGATCGGCGCCGAAGTGGCGTACGTCTACATCCGCGGGGAGTACACGGAGGCGCTCGA
Source organism: Gemmatimonadota bacterium (assembly GCA_028287235.1). Taxonomy (GTDB): domain Bacteria; phylum Gemmatimonadota; class Gemmatimonadetes; order Gemmatimonadales; family Gemmatimonadaceae; genus JAQBQB01. The sequence continues at coordinate 258 of JAQBQB010000004.1, forward strand.
AAAGATGAGCGCCGCCTGCAAGGAGGCGTACGCGGCAGGCATCCTCGGCACCAATGCGATGGGGACCGGCAAGACGGTGCACGTCTACGTGCACAAGGGCGCCGGCGCCTACATCTGCGGCGAGGAGACGGCCCTCATGAACTCCCTGGAGGGGCGCCGCGGCAATCCCCGCATCAAGCCGCCCTTCCCGGCGGTGTCCGGCCTGTTCGGCCAGCCGACGACGATCAACAACGTCGAGACCCTGGTGGCAGTGCCGCACATCCTGAACAACGGCGCCGCCTGGTACAAGACGTTCGGCCGCCCCGACAACCCGAAGAGCACCGGGACGAAGCTGTTCTCCGTGTGCGGCAACATCGCGAAGCCCGGCAACTACGAGGTGCCGCTCGGCTTTCCGTTCAAGGACTTCCTGTACGACCTCTGCGGCGGACCGCTCAAGGGGCGGACCTTCAAGGCGATCATTCCCGGCGGCATCAGCGTGCCGATCCAGACGCGCGCCGAGGCCGAGAGCTCTCCGATGGACTACGAGGGTTTCGTCGCCAACGGGACGATGCTCGGCTCCGGCGGCGTGATCGTGATCGACGATGCGCAGAATCTCGTGAAGCAGATCGCCCGCGCAGCGCGCTTCTTCGCCCACGAGAGCTGCGCGCAGTGCACGCAGTGCCGCGAGGGCACGGCGTGGACGACGAAGATCCTCGAGCGCATCGTCGCGGGCGACGGCACTCATGAGGACCTGGAGACGCTGCTCGAGATCGCGGACAACATGACGGGCAAGACGATCTGTGTGCTGAGCGACTCGTGCGCGACGCCGGTGGTGTCAGGGCTCCAGAAGTTCCGCAGCGACTTTGAAGCGCTCATCAAGAAGAAGAAGGTCCACATGGTGCCGGCGCAGGTGGCCTGATGGCGGACGTGAAGATGGTGAACCTGACGATCGAGGGTCGCGCCGTGAGCGTGCCCGACGGCACGTCGATCCTCGAGGCGGCCAAGGTGGCGGGCGTGCTCGTGCCGCACTACTGCTACCACCCCGGCCTGCCCGTGGTCGGCGTGTGTCGCATGTGCCTCGTGGAAGTAGAGAGGGCGCCCAAACTCGCGCCGTCGTGCGCCACGACGGTCGCCGAGGGGCAGGTGGTGCACGTGCACTCCGAGAAGGCACTCGAGGCACGCAAGGGTGTGCTCGAGATGCTCCTCATCAACCACCCGCTCGACTGCCCGATCTGCGACCAGGCGGGCGAGTGCGAGCTCCAGGACTACACGTATCAGGAAGGGCGCGCCGAGGGCCGCTACCGCGACCCGAAGCGCTTCAATCCCGTCGAGGATTTCGGCGGCGACGTCATGTACGTCGCCAACCGTTGCATCCTCTGCACGCGCTGCGTGCGCTTCATGGACGACGTCGCGCACGACCCGGTACTGTCGGTCGTGGAGCGCGGCGACCGCGCCCTGATCGGGAAGGCGGAGGGCCACGATCTCACGCATCCATGGGCGGGCAACGTCATCGATCTCTGTCCCGTCGGTGCGCTGCTGAGCAAGGACTCGCTCAACAAGGCGCGCGCCTGGGACCTCGACCGCTCGGCGAGCGTGTGCCCCAACTGCTCGCAGGGGTGCAACATGATCGTCGAGACGCGCGACAATCAGGTCGTGCGGCTCCGCCCCCGCTCGAACGAGCAGGTCAACCAGTTCTTCATGTGCGATCACGGCCGGCTGAACTACCGCTGGATGAACCGGCCCGATCGGGTGGACACTCCGCTGGTGCGCCAGAACGGCGTGCTCGCCGCGGCCGAGTGGGAGATCGCGCTCCGCGCGGCCGCCCAGCTCCTGGCGGGCAAGCGGGCCTTCGTGCTCGCGTCGCCGAACCTGTCCAACGAAGCGCTGTTCGTGCTCGACCGGATTGCGCGCAAGACCGGCGGCTCCGGTGCGTTCCGCGTGACCCAGGGCCCCGAGGCACCGCTGGCGGGCGTGGACGATCTGGCGCTCCGTCCGGATCGGGCCGCGAACGTGCGCGGCGCGGAGCTGTTCGGCTTCGCTCGCGCCGACACGCCGCTGTCGGGGATGGGAGCCGGTGATGTGCTCATCGTCGCGGACGAGGAGCTGGCCGGCGTCGATGCCGCCGCGGCCGCGAAGGCGGGCGCGATCATCGTCGTGGGCACCACACTGCCGGCGTGGGCGCGCCACGGCGCGAATGTGGTGCTCCCGATCGGCAACTGCGTCGAGGAGGAAGGCACGTTCACCAACCTTCGCGGCCGGGTGCAGCGCTTCCTCCAGGCCAAGGCGGCACCGGGGCTCGCGCGGCCGAGCTACCTCGTGCTGGGTGACCTGCTGGCCGCCATGGGCGAAGGGCAGGGGTACTGGACCGCCTCGGCCGTCTTCGACGCGATGGCGGCGGTGCAGCGGGACTTCGCCGGGATGTCATACGACACCCTCGCGCTCAAGGGCGGATCGATCAAGAGCGCGATGGCCGGAGCGAACGCATGACGCCGCTCTACGCGTTGCTCCAGATCTCCGGCCCCACGACCGAGCCCGGCTTCGGCTTCTGGCTGCTCATGACGGTCGTGAAGCTGATCGCGATCTTCACCGTGTACATGCTCGGCGCCGCGATGCTCACGCTGGCCGAGCGGAAGATCTCGGCCTGGATGCAGGACCGGCATGGCCCGAACCGGGTCGGCAAGGGATGGCTCCAGCCGATCGCCGACGGCATCAAGAACTTCGTGAAGGAGGAAACGTACCCCGAGGCGGCGAACCTGCCGATCTTCATCCTCGCGCCGGTGATCTCGTTCATTCCCGCGCTCGTCACCTGGGCCGTGATCCCGTTCGCGGCCCCGTGGGGCTCGAAGTGGGGCGTCGTCGAGATGGTGCTGGCGCCTCTGCCGATCGGCTACCTGTTCATCCTCGCCATCTCGTCGCTGGGTGTGTACGGCATCGTACTCGCCGGCTGGTCGTCGAACAACAAGTACGCGCTGCTGGGCAGCATCCGCTCCAGCGCGCAAATGGTCTCCTATGAGATCTCGATGGGAATGGCGACGATACCGGTGTTGCTGCTGGCCGGGAACGTGTCGCTCAGCCACATCGTGACGCAGCAGGCGTTCGAGACGTGGAACGTCATCAACCTCACGGTCGCCTTCTTCATCTTTCTCGTCGCCGCGTTCGCCGAGACGAACCGGCTGCCGTTCGACCTTCCGGAGGCGGAGTCGGAGCTCATCACCGGCTATCACACCGAGTACAGCGCGATGAAGTTCTCGCTCTTCTTCATCGCCGAGTACTGCAACATGATCACGGCGAGCGCACTGATGGCAACGCTCTTCTTTGGCGGATGGGACATCCCGTTCACGCTGTGGGACAACCTCGCGCCGCACACCGGCCTGAAGACGCTGCTCACGCTCGGCGCGTTCGCGACGAAGACGCTCTTCTTCCTGTTCCTGTTCATGTGGATTCGCTGGACGCTGCCGCGGTTCCGGTACGATCAGCTGATGTCGCTGGGCTGGAAGTTCATGCTCCCCCTCGCCCTGGCATATATCGTCGCCATCGCGAGCCTGATCCTCGTGCTGCAGATGCTGGGTTTCGCCCAGGGGTCGTGGCCGTTCCACCTCGGGCTCGCGATGTTCAACATCGTGGCGGTCATCGTCCTGTTCATGATCCTGGATCGGGGCCGCATCATCAGCCCCGCCTATTCGCGGCTCAATCAGCGCGACGTCGAAGAGCTGCGCGCCGTGGCCGGCGCCCGTCGCGCGCCCCCTCTCGTTCCCGAGTCCGGAGACTGATGTCCATCGGCGTGAAGGTCGTCGCGCGACCCACTGACCAGACGAGCTACGTGCGGGCCACCCTCACGGGGATGGCACACACGCTCAAGCACATGCTCAACCCGGAGAAGGTCACGACGCAGTATCCGGAGCAGAAGGAGTCGATCAGTAAGCGGTGGCGCGGCACGCACCGCATGCTCGCGACGGAGGACGGCAAGGCGAAGTGCGTCGCCTGCGGGCTGTGTCCCACCGTCTGCCCGGCCAACTGCATCAAGCTCGTGCCGGGCGAGGACGAGCAGGGCAACCGCTATCCGCTGGTGTTCGAGATCGACGAGTTCCGCTGCATCTTCTGCGGCTACTGCCAGGAAGTCTGCCCGGAAGAGGCCATCCACGTCGGGCGGCATTATGAGAATTCTGAATACAGCCGTGAGGGGTTCGTCTATGACCTCGAGCGCTTGATGGCGCAGACGCATCCGGTCTGCGAGATGTGGGACCCGGCCGATCCCAAGGGCGAGTGATGCAATCAACCAGCATGGCTCACGGGAGCCTCCCGCTCCTCTACACGTTTCATTTCTATCTGTTCGGACTCATCGCCATCGTATCGGCGCTGCTGTTCGTGACGCGGAAGAGCCCCGTTGCGGCGGCGCTTTGGCTCGTCAACACGATGTTCTGCCTCGCGGCGCTCTACGTGCTCCTCGACGCCCAGTTCATCGGCGCGATCCAGGTGCTCGTCTACGCCGGCGCGATCATGGTCGTGTTCCTGTTCGTGATCATGCTCCTGAACCTGGGGCAGGGGATCCGCAACGACATCCGCGGACTGGGCTGGAAGCTCACGGCGGGTGCGGTCTCGCTGGCGATCCTCGCCGAGATCTTCGCGCTGACGAAGGCCAGGACGCCGATGGTCCTCACGCTGCCGCAGGGTTACATCGCCCAGCAGGTGGCGGAGACTGGAGCCATCACGCCGATCGCCGGTCCATTGTTCAACGAATACCTGCTGGCGTTCGAGGTGACGAGCGTGCTGTTGCTCGCCGCCGTCGTCGGCGCCGTAATGCTCGGCAAGGAACGCGGAGGCGAACGTGCTCGCTGAGTCGCTCTTCTTTTCGGCCGTGCTCTTCACGATCGGCGTGTTCGGCGTGCTCATTCGCCGGAACGTCATCATCGTCTTCATGTGCGTGGAGCTGATGCTCAACGCGGTGAACCTCACGTTCGTCGCCTTCGCCCAGTCGTACGGCGTGGGCGGGCAGGTGTTCGTGTTCTTTGTGATGACGGTGGCGGCCGCCGAGGCGGCAGTCGGATTGGCGATCATCATCGCACTCTTCCGCCATCGACAGACCGTCGACCTTCAGAACATCAACCTGCTCAAAGGCTGATGCCTCCCGTGACTCTTCTTCTTCAGGCAGTCGCCGCGGGCCCGCATCCGCTCAACGGAACGGTAGCCGAGTGGTTGTGGCTCGTGCCGGTGCTGCCGCTGCTCGGGTTCCTGGTCAACGGCGCCCTCTCGCTCGCGAGCGCGTATCATGAGGGTCCGTCGGACCCGACGCTCGCCCATGGCGACAATCACGATGCGCATGCCGGGCACGCGGACGCACATGGCGCGCACGATGAGCTCGACCATGAGGTGAAGCGGCATCGGTTCGCCGGCATCACGAGCCTCGTGGGACCGGGCGTGCTCGTGCTCTCCTTCCTGCTCACCGGCGCCATCTTCCTCGCGATGCGCGCGGCGGGCGGCGGCGAGATCGCCGCGCCATTCATCCAGAAGTACTTCTCCTGGATGCCGGTGGGCGATCTGCAGATCGACGCCACGTTCCATTTGGATCAGCTCTCGATGATGATGACGCTCGTCGTCACCGGCGTCGGCATGCTGATCCACTTGTTCAGCGTCGGGTACATGCGGGACGATCCCGGCTATCCGCGCTACTTCGCGTATCTGAATCTGTTCGTCTTCTTCATGCTGGTGCTCGTGCTGGGTGGCAACTACCCGGTGCTGTTCGTCGGCTGGGAGGGCGTGGGTCTCTGCTCCTACCTGCTCATCGGCTTCTGGTTCTCCGAGAAGCAGAACGCGGACGCGGGGAAGAAGGCGTTCATCGTCAACCGCATCGGCGACTTCGGCTTCCTGATCGCGATGTTCCTGCTGTTCGCGAACATCGGCACGCTCGACTTCCGCGGCGTGCAGGCGGCGGCGAGCGGCCTGCCGTTCGGCGGCGCGGTCGTCACAGCGATCTGTCTGTTCATGTTCTTGGGCTGCGCCGGCAAGAGCGCGCAGATCCCGCTGTACATCTGGCTGCCGGACGCCATGGCCGGTCCAACTCCGGTCTCGGCGCTCATCCACGCCGCCACGATGGTCACCGCGGGCGTGTACCTGATCGCGCGCAGCAACATGCTGTTCTCGCTCGCTCCAGTCGCACAGATCGTGGTGGTGGTGATCGGCGCGCTCACGGCCATCTTCGCGGCGACGATCGGCCTCAAGCAGTGGGACATCAAGAAGGTCCTCGCGTATTCGACGGTGTCGCAGCTCGGCTACATGTTCGTGGGCGTGGGCTCGGGCGCCTACGTGGCCGGTGTGTTCCACCTCGTGACACACGCCTTTTTCAAGGCGCTGCTGTTCCTTGGATCCGGCTCGGTGATCTACGCGATGCACCAAGCGTATCACCACACCGGGAACCACGACGACGCGCAGGACATGCGGAACATGGGCGGCTTGAAGCGCTACATGCCCGTGACCTTCTATCTCATGTGGGCGGCCACGCTGGCGATCGCCGGCATTCCGCCGCTCGCGGGCTTTTTCTCGAAGGACGAGATCCTCGGCGCCGTGTTCGTGCGCGCCGAGCATTCCACGATCGCCAGCGCGCACTTGTTCGGGCTTCCGGGGAGCGTCTGGCTGTACTTCGCCTACGTGCTCGGCGTGGCCGCGGCGTTCATGACGGCGGTGTACATGACGCGCATGATGCTCTACACCTTCCACGGTCCGAGCCGGACCGGCGACAAGGAGCGCGAGCATCTGCACGAAGCGCCGTGGATCATGACCGGTCCGCTCGTGGTGCTCGGCGTGCTCACGGTGATCGGCGGGTGGTTGAACCTCCCCGAGTTCGCCAAGGTGCTCGGCCCGGTCGGGATGCTCGATCACTGGCTCGAGCCGGTGGTGGGACACTCGACGGCGCTCGTCGTCGCCGGTGCGCCGGAGCCGTCGTCGAGCCTCGAGTACGGGCTCGTCGGGCTGGCGGTGCTGATCGCGGTGTCCGGTATCGCCTTCGCGTGGGCGCGTCTCAAGCCCGAGCGGCTCGTGCCAAAGCGCGACGCGGTGCCCGAAGAGGGCATCGAGCGCATGCTGCTCGACAAATACTACGTGGACGAGATCTACGACGAAGCGATCGTTCAGCCGGTGGTCGGTCTGTCGCGCAATCTCCTCTGGCGCGGCGTGGACAACGGGTTGATCGACGGGCTGCTGGTGAACGGCAGCGCGTACCTGGCGCGCTTCGTGGGATGGATGGGCTCGCAGCTCCAATCCGGCCAGCTCGGCACTTATGCCTGGGTTCTGGCCGTGGGCGTCCTGGCGGTGCTGGGCGCATTTAGCATGCGCTAATTACGATTCGCTAATACATGAACGCTCTGTTGACGTCCATCGGTTACCAGCACTGGGTCCTCCCGGCGCTCCTCCTGATCCCGCTGCTCGGTGCGGCGGCGATCTGGGTGCACGGCGCCATGAACGAACGGCCCGCGCCCGCCGCGGGCGAACCGCGCGAGGACGAAGTCGCGACCGGCACCGCCTCGACGCCGCGCCTGCTGGCCTTCGGTTTCTTCGCGCTCGAGTTCGTCGTGTCGGTCGGGCTCTGGTGGAGCTTCGATCCGGCGAACACCGCGTGGCAGTCCGTCGTCGACCTCGCCTGGATTCCGTCGTGGGGCATCCGCTTCACGATCGGCATCGACGGCATCGCGGTGATGATGGTGCTCCTCACGACCTTCATCATGCTGTTGTCCGTCCTCGGCAGCTGGACGAGCATCCGCGCGCGCACCCACAGCTACTACGCGCTCCTGCTCGTCCTCACCACCGGGATGCTCGGCGTGTTCCTCGCGCTGGATCTCTTCCTGTTCTACGTGATGTGGGAAGTGATGCTGATCCCGATGTATTTCATCGTCGGCATCTGGGGCGGCGAGCGGCGCATCTACGCCAGCCTCAAGTTCTTCATCTATACGATGATCGGCTCGCTGCTGATGCTCGTCGGCATCGTGTACCTCGGGCTCGCCAGCCGCGACGCGATGACGGGCTTGCCGAACTTCAACTACGACTACGTCCTCCAGCACGCGGCCATCACGTCGACCGCGGCGAAGTGGCTGTTCGGCGCCTTCTTCCTCGCTTTCGCGGTGAAGGTGCCGATGTTCCCGTTCCACACCTGGCTGCCCGATGCGCACGTGGAAGCGCCGACGGCCGGCTCCGTGGTCCTCGCGAGCATCATGCTCAAGCTCGGCACGTTCGGCTTCATTCGCCTCGCCGTGCCGCTGTTTCCCTCGGCGGCGATGAGCCACACGATCCGCACGGTCATTCTCGTGCTCGCGGTGGTCGGCATCGTCTACGGCGCGCTCGTCTCGCTGGTGCAGCCGGACTTCAAGAAGCTCGTCGCGTACTCGTCGGTGAGCCACTTGGGCTTCGTGATGCTGGGCATCTTCGCGCTCACCGTGCAGAGCGTGCAGGGCGCGCTCATGGTCATGATCAACCACGGTATCTCGACGGGCGCGCTGTTCTTCCTCATCGGCATGATCTACGAGCGGCGGCACACGCGGCTCATCGACGACTACGGCGGCATCGCGCGCGTGGTGCCGATGTTCGCCGCGCTGCTCACCATCGTGTCGTTCAGCAGCATCGGCGTGCCGGGGACCAACGGCTTCGTCGGCGAGTTCCTCGTGCTGATCGGCGCCTTCCGCACCCAGCCGATCCTCGCGCTGGTCGCGTCGACCGCCGTCATCATCTCGGCGGCCTACCTGCTGTGGGCCATTCAGCGCATCCTGTTCAACTCGCTCGACAAGCCGGTGAACGAGCACATTCCCGATCTCAACGGCCGCGAGCTGGCCATCATGATTCCGCTCGTCGCCTGCATCATCTGGCTCGGCGTTTATCCCAAGCCGGTGCTCGACCGAATGGAAGGCGCGGCTGAGAAGTTCGTGACGAGCGTCGACGCACGGAGAGACATGCTCATGGCACCGGTCGCGCAGGCGCAGGTGCAGCCATGATCACGACGCTCAATCTGGCCGTGCCGGCGCAGCTCATGCTCGCGCTCGTGCCCGACCTGATCCTCATTGGCGGAGCGATGATTCTGCTCGTCTGGGCCGCCTGGCGCCCGGACAGCGACTCGCACCAGCGCAACGTCGGCATGGCGTGCATCGTCCTCGCGGGCCTGACGATGCTCGCCACGCTCAACTGGACCGGTCGATACGACGCGGGCCCCGGTCCGATCGCCATCGACAACTTCCGCTGGCTCGTGGACGTCATCGTCCTGCTCGGAACGATCTTCACGATCGCGCTGAGCATGGACGACAACATGCGTACGCGAATCACGGCGGCCGAGTCGCACGTGCTCGTGTTGCTCGCGTCGTCGGGCATGATGCTCCTCGCCGCGGCGCGCGATCTCACCATCGTGTTCCTCGGCATCGAGCTCATGTCGATCGCCGTCTATGCGCTCGCCGGCATGAACCGCCGCAGCGAGAAGTCGGCCGAGGGCGCGCTGAAGTATTTCCTGCTCGGTGCCTTCTCGACGGCATTCCTCCTGTACGGCATCGCGCTGGTGTACGGCGCGACGGGGACGACGAATCTCACGATCATCGCCGGCCGCATCGCGATCTTCCACCTTGGCGCCAGCCCGCTGTTGGTCGTCGGCATCGCGCTGATGCTGATCGGCTTCGGGTTCAAGGTCGCGACCGTGCCGTTCCACATGTGGGCACCGGACGTCTACGACGGTGCGCCATCGCCCATCACCGCCTACATGGCGGCAACGGTAAAGGCGGCGGCGTTCGCGGCGTTCATTCGCATCTGGCTCGAGGCATTTCCGTTCAGCTGGCCCAGCTGGCATCCGGCGCTCAGCGGTCTCGCCATCGCGTCGATGGTGTTCGGCAACGCGATCGGTCTGGTGCAGAAGAACCTGAAGCGGCTGCTCGCGTACTCGAGCATCGGCCACGCCGGCTACCTGCTCGTGGCGATCGCCGCGGGTACGTTCCAAGGCTCGTCGGCAATGTTGTTCTACCTCTTCGTCTACACCCTGGCGACGTTCGGCGCGTTTGCCGTCGTCGTCACGCTGCAGCGCGACGGGCAGGGCAGTGTGATGCTCGAGGATCTCGCCGGCCTGTGGAGCGTGCGGCCCTGGCTCGCCATGGCGATGGGCGTGATCATGTTCTCGCTGCTCGGCTTCCCGATCGTGGGCGGCGCGGGCTTCTTCGCCAAATGGTACATCTTGCAGGCCGCGCTGCAATCGCCGGTCAAGCAGACGCTCCTCTCGGTGATGCTCGTGCTGACCACGGTGGTGTCGGCGGGCTATTATCTCTACGTCGTGATGCTGATGTTCATGCGTCCGCGGCCCGACGGCGCGCCGGTGCCCGAGCGCTCCGGCGGACTCACGCAGATGGTGCTCGCCGTGAGCGTGGCGCTCATTCTGATCCTCGGCATCGTTCCGGAGTACGCGGTGCGTATGACGCGCGCCGGCCGCCCTCGCATGGAGGTCGAGCCGTCGACGACGGCGCTGCCGACCGTTTCAGCGCTTCCGGTCGATCCAGTCCGCTAACGCGGCTCGTCATCCGGTGACGGGGCCGCACGGCGGCCCCGTTGCATTTAGAAGAGGCTCATGGCACTCGCAGCCGCAATCTTTCGCCAATACGACATTCGCGGCGTCGTCGACAAGGATCTGACGACGGACGCCGCGCGCGCCGTCGGGTCGGCGTACGCGGCGTTGCTGCGTGAGTGCGGCCTCCACGGCGCCGTTGCGGTGGGACGCGACAATCGCCCCAGCGGCGACGCATTGCGCGACGCCCTCGTCGACGGGTTGACCACCGCCGGCGTCGACGTGATCGACATCGGCGTCGTGCCCACGCCGCTCACGTATTGGGCGCTGCATCACCTGCCGGTGGTCGGCGGCATCCAGGTCACGGGCTCGCACAATCCGCCCGAGTACAACGGGTTCAAGCTCTCGGTCGAGAAGGGCTCGGTGCACGGCGAGGAGATCCAACACCTCTACACGCTCGCGCAGCAGGCCCGCCCCGCGGCGCCGACGCGCGGCACCATTCGACACACGCAGGTGATCGACGGCTACATCGACGACGTCGTGCGGCGCGTCGGCAAGCTGTCGCGCCCCATCCGCGCCGTGTACGACTGCGGCAACGGCGCCGGCGCGCTCGTTGCGCCACAGCTCTTCGAGCGGCTCGGCCTCGTGGGACGCGGCCTCTTCTGCGAGAGCGACGGCACGTTTCCCAACCATCACCCGGACCCCACGGTCCCCGAGAATCTCGAGGCATTGATCGCGGCGGTCCGAACGGACGGCGCCGAGATCGGGATCGCCTTCGACGGCGACGCGGACCGCATCGGCGTCGTGGACGGGAAGGGGAACATCATCTGGGGCGACCGGATCCTCATTCTGTATGCGCGCGACGTCCTCGAGCGCACGGGTCGCGGCCAGCCGATCATCTTCGACGTGAAGTGCTCGCAATCGCTGCCCACCGCGATCGAGAACGCCGGCGGACAGCCGATCATGTGGAAGACGGGCCACTCGCTCATCAAGGAGAAGATGCGCGAGACGAACGCGCCCATCGCCGGCGAGATGTCGGGCCACATGTTCTTCAGCGAGGGCTTCTACGGCCACGACGACGCGATGTATGGCGCCGCGCGCCTGCTGCGCATTCTCGCCGACTCCGGCCGCACCGTCGACGAGCTGCTCGCCGACGTCCCGGATTTCGTCTCTACCCCCGAGCTCCGCATCGACGTGCCCGAAGAGCTCAAGTTCGGTCTCGTCGAAGCGGCGGTCCGCCATTTTCGCGCGCGCTACGACGTGATCGACGTCGACGGCGTGCGAGTCCTCTTCGGCGACGGATGGGGATTGATTCGCGCGTCCAACACCCAGCCGGTGATCGTCGCGCGCTACGAGGCCGCGACGCCGGAGCGCCTCGCGGCGATCCGCGGCGAGATGGAAGGCTGGTTGCGCGCCCAGGGCGTCACGGTGTGACATGACCACGCGCCGGTGGCTCATGGTCGTCCTGGGTACCGTCGCGGTCTTGTTGATCGTCGGCCGCTCGCTCGCCGGCGTGTACTCCGACTATCTCTGGTACGATTCCCTCGGCGCCGTGGCACTCTGGCGCACGCGGGTGACGGCCATGATCGCGCTTCGCGTCGGATCGGCGATCGCCGCGGGCCTGTTCGCGTTCGCCAACCTCTACGCCGTGCGCCAGTCCGTCGTGTCGCTCGTGCTGCCGCGCCGGCTCGGAAATCTCGAGATCGGCGAGGAAGTGCCGGGGCGGTATCTCATGGGCGCGGCGATCGCGCTGTCGGCGCTGCTCGGTGCATTGCTCGCCGTTCCGCAGAACGATTGGACCTCGCTCGTGCTGGCGCGCGCCGCCCGCCCCTTCGGCGACTCGGATCCATATTTCGGCGCGGACCTCAGCTTCTTCGTCTACTGGCTGCCGTTCGAGAATTCGCTCTGGACCTGGGCGTTCTTCTCGGTCATCGTCGTGACGGTCGTCGTCATCCTGCTCTACGCGTTGACGCCAAGTCTCAAGTGGCAGCGCGGCGCGCTGTACGCGTCGACATACGTGCGAAGACATTTCACGGTGCTCATCGGCGTCATCCTGTTGATGCTGGCCTGGGGCTATCGGCTCGACATGTATTCGTTGGTCATGGAAGGCAGCGGTCCCGATGGCGCCTTCAGCTGGGTCGATCATCGCGTCGGCGTACCCGGAGATCTGCTGCTGGCGCTGGCGACGCTCGGCGCTGCGCTGATCGTCCTGTGGGCCGGCTTCGCGGGACAGATACGCCTTGCGGGCATCTCGGTGTTCACCGTGGTCGCGATGTCGCTGCTCATCCGCGAAGTGGTGCCGGCGATCGCACAGCACACCGGCACCGACGCCGAGCGCGCGGCGCATGAGCGGCCGTACCAGGCGACGCGCGCGGGGTACACGCGACGCGCGTTCGCCGTGGACGCGATCCCGCGCGCCGATTCCTCGTTCGCCTATCCCTCGCTCGCCGCGGCGCTGCCCTGGGTGCCGGTGTGGGACGCGCCGGCGCTCGCGCGGGCCATCGACGGCGGACGATCGGGCGACGAGCAGAGCGTGGGCATCGAGTGGCGTTGGTCGCCGGCCGGCCTCGCGGCCGACGTCGTGGAACCGCCGCCCCCCGGCGCCGCACCGCGCGCGCCGTGGACCGTGGCGCGCGTTTTGGCCAACGACGCCGACGATCGCGGCGCGCCGGTACGACTCGCCGGTCCGCGCGCCTCGGCCACCGACGACAGCCCGCTCGACGCGCCTCTCGTGTACCCGGGCGCGCCGTCGTTCCTCATCATTGCCGACTCGCTCAACCACAGCGCCGGCTCCCCGCTCGAGCCTACGCTCGCGCGCGTCGCCAGCGCGTGGACACTTCAGAATTTTCGCATACTCTCGCGCGACTTGCCGCAGCCGCGGCCAACGCTGATCGCGCATCGCGACGTGCGCGATCGAATCGACCGCTTCATGCCGTTCTTCGCGCAGGGGCGCCGGATCGATCCGCTGCTCGTCGGCGACTCCTTGTACTGGAGCGTCGACCTGTATTCGGTGTCGAGCACCTACCCGCTGAGCCGACACGCGCTCCTCGCCGGCGAGGATCGTAGCTACTTCCGCCACGCCGCGATTGCGATCGTGCAAGCGTCGACGGGCGACATCAGCGTCGTTCCCGATTCCGCGCTCGATCCGATCGCCGCAACGTGGGTGCGCCGCCTGCCGTCGATCTTCGGCACGTGGAGCGCGCTTCCGACGGGCATTCGCGCGCTGCTCGCTCCGCCCATCGACGGCCTCTATGCGCAAGCCGCCGCATTCGGCCGGTACGGAAGCCGCAACGATACCGACCCGCCACGGCACGTTCCGACCATCGACGGTGCCGACACCACGTTTCGGAGCGTGGATCTTCCAATCGTGCTTCCCGGAACACAGACCACGGCGCTCGCGCTCCCTCTGGCCGACGACACCGACCGCTTGCGGGGCCTGTTGATCGGTACTGGCGGCGCAACGCGGCTCACCGTGTGGTATCCGCTCCCCACGCCGGGACCTCGGTGGACTGCCGTCATCGATCGCCTGCGCTCCGTCGACAGCGCCGGCAGCGCGGCCCGAGAGGGACCGCTCGCTCATGGACGCATTCGGTCGGTTCCGGTTCGCTCGGGCATCGGGTTCGTCCAGCCGACCTACCGGTGGCGGCCGCCGAGCGTTCCGACGCTCAACCGCGTCGCCGTCCTCGTGGGCGATACGACCCGGTCGGTCGCCCCGGGATCGGCCGCGCTGGTGCACGTGCCGGCCGGCTCCGGCGCAGCCGGGAAAGTGTCCGCGGCCGCGTTGTATGCGCTGATGCGCGACGCACTGCGCCGCGGCGACTGGGCCGCCTTTGGGCGCGCCTTCGAGGGGCTCGGCCGCGCCCTCGGACAACCGACCGTCCCATGAGTCACACGCACGCCCGCACGGCGGTCATCGCCCTGGGCGGCAACGCGCTCGCTCCCTCGGGCGAGACGTCTACGATCTACGACCAGTTCCGCCACACGCGCGAGAGCCTCGGACCCATCGTCGAGCTCGCGCTCGCCGGATGGAGCGTCTGCATCGTGCACGGCAACGGACCGCAGGTGGGCGACGAGTTGGTGCGGAACGAGGTGGCGCGCGGGGAGGCGAGCCCGCTCCCCTTAGGCGTGCTCGTGGCCGCGACGGCGGGGTGGATCGGCTACATGATCCAACAGTCCATCGAGAATGCGCTCCTGCGAGCGCATTCGCCGCGCAGCGTGGCCACGGTGATTACCCAGGTTCAGGTCGATCCCACCGACCCGGCGCTTCGGAATCCGACTAAATTCATCGGGCGCGCGCTGACGCAGAAGCGCGCGCGGGAGCTGCAGGCCGAAGGACACGTCGTGAAAACCGACGGCAACGGAAAGCTGCGGCGCGTCGTCGGCAGTCCGGCGCCACAGGGCATTCGCGAGCTGGCGGTCATCAAGCTGCTGGTGGAGCAGGGCATGCTGGTCGTCGCTTGCGGCGGCGGCGGCGCGCCGGTCTACGAGCATCCGACGTTGGGCTGGGAAGGCATCGACGCGGTCGTCGACAAAGATCTCGCGGCCGCGGTGTTGGCGCGCGACCTCGGCGCCGAGCTGTTGCTGATCTTGACCGACGTCGACGCGGTGTACGCCGATTGGGGCACGCCGGAACAACGGCCGCTGCGACAGCTCACGGTGGACGAAGCGGTAGCGATGGACGAAGCGAAAGCGTTCGGCGAAGGCAGCATGGCGCCAAAGATTCGTGCGGCGGTGGATTTTGTCCGGCGCACTGGTGGACGTGCGATCATCACGTCGTTGAGCCACGGACAGCAGGCGGTCCACGGCGAGGCGGGAACGACCATAACCGGAACCACGGTAACTACGGTAACTAGGGAGACCGCGTGAACATTCACGAGTACCAAGCGAAAGAAATCCTTCGGAACGAAGGCGTTCCGATTCCCCCGGGCGAAGTCGCCAGCACGCCGGAAGAAGTCGAGCGGATCGCCAAGCAATACGGCGGCACCGTCGTGGTGAAGGCGCAGGTGCACGCCGGCGGCCGCGGCAAGGCCGGCGGCGTCAAGCTCGCCAAGACGCCGGCCGAGGCGAAAGAAGTCGCTGAGAAAATCCTCAAGCTCCACATCAAGGGCTTGCCGGTGCTGAAGGTGCTCGTCACCCCGGCCGCCGACATCGCCAACGAGGCGTACGTCGGGATCATCCTCGACCGCGCGTCGAAAAAGCCGGTGTTCATGGTGAGTCCGGCCGGCGGCATCGACATCGAGGAAGTCGCCGAGAAGACGCCTGAGAAGATTCTCAAGCTGCCCATCGACACGCGCTACGGGTTGCAGCCGTATCAGGCGAGCCGGCTCGGCTTCTTCCTCTTCGACGACGTGAAGAAAGTGCGCGCGGCCGCGAAGATCATGCAGTCGCTGTACACGGCGTTCATGAAGAACGGCTGCTCGCTCGCCGAGATCAATCCGCTCGTGACCACGCCGGCCGGCGACATCGTGGCGCTCGACGCCAAGATGGTGATCGACGACAACGAGCTCGATCGCCACCCGGAGCTCGCGGAGCTGCGCGACGAGAGCGCCGAGGAGCCGAGCGAGGTGATGGCGCGCAACGCCAACCTCACGTTCATCAAGCTCGACGGCGACGTCGGCTGCGTCGTGAACGGCGCCGGCCTGGCCATGGCGACCATGGATCTCGTGAAGTACTACGGCGGCGAGCCGGCGAACTTCCTCGACATCGGCGGCTCGTCGAACCCCGAGAAAGTCGTGAATGCGCTCAAGATCATCACGTCCGACCCGAGCGTGAAGGCGATCCTCTTTAACATCTTTGGCGGCATCACGCGCACCGACGACGTGGCGAACGGCATCGTCACCGCCACCAAACAGAACCCGCTGAAAGTGCCGATCGTCATTCGGCTCACCGGCACCAACGAAGAGATCGCGATGAAGATTCTGGAGGAGAACGGCTTCTCGGCGTCGTCCGACATGGATGAAGCGGTCAAGCGAGCGGTGGAGCTGGCGAAGGGAGGAAAGGCCGCATGAGCGTCTTCATCGACAAGTCCACGACGGTGATCGTGCAGGGCATCACGGGCCGCGACGGCTCGTTCCACACGAAGCAGATGCTCGAGTACGGCACGAAGATCGTCGCCGGCGTGACGCCCGGGAAAGGCGGCCAGCTGTTCGAGGGCACGGTGCCGATCTTCAACACCGTGGCCGAGGCGATGGCCGCGACGAACGCCAACACGAGCGTCATCTACGTGCCGCCCCTCTATGCGGCCGACGCGATGCTCGAAGCCGCGGACGCCGGCGTGAAGTTCATCGTCGCGATCACCGAAGGCGTGCCGGTGCTCGACATGACGCGCGTCTACCCGTTCGTAAAGGAAAAGGGCGCCCGCCTGCTCGGCCCGAATTGCCCGGGGCTCATCACGCCCGGCGAGTCGAAGGTCGGGATCATTCCGGGACGCATCTGCACGCCTGGGAGCATCGGCGTAGTCAGCCGTTCAGGAACTCTAACCTACGAAGTGGTATATCAGCTCACGCGTGCCGGCATGGGGCAGTCGACCTGCGTCGGCATCGGCGGCGATCCGATCAACGGCACCAACTTCATCGACTGTCTGGCCGCGTTCGAGGCGGACCCGAAGACGAAGGCCGTGGCGATGATGGGCGAGATCGGCGGCACCGACGAACAGGAAGCCGCGGCATTCGTGAAGCAGCACATGAAGAAGCCGGTCGTCGGCTTCATCGCCGGCCAGACCGCACCGCCGGGCCGCCGCATGGGCCATGCGGGCGCGATCATCTCCGGCTCGTCGGGTACGGCGGCCGAAAAGATCGCGGCGTTCGAGGAGGCGGGCATTGGCGTCGCCAAGCGCCCGATGGACTTCGTCGAGCTGCTCAAAGCGCGCATGTGAGAGTCGTGTTGGGTGTGACGTGAAGCTGGCGGACGTGCTGGCACCCTCGCGGGTGCTCGTTCCGATGTCCTGTGAGACGCTCGACGCGGCGCGAACGGCGCTGCTCGAGCGGCTCGCGGCGTCGGGCGCCATCGACGATCTCGCGGGGCTGCAGGCCCGCGTGTCGGAGGAGCGGGGGGAGGACATGGTCGCGATCGCCGACCGCGCCTTTCTGCTGCACTATCGCACCGACAAGGCGTCGTCGCTGCAGGTCGCGATCGGCGTGTGTCGGGACGGCATCCGTCGCGCACTCGACGAGGGCACGGAACAGCGCGCCCCGGTGGTGGTGGTCGTCGTCGGACCTCCGCGCACGGCTGCGCGACAGCTTCAGGTGGTGCGCGCCTTCGGACGCTTGCTGCCCAAGGAAGAGGCGATCGCCGCGCTGCTCGATGCACCGAGCGCCGAGGCGCTCGCCACGCTGCCGATGTTCACCGACTACGAGATTCCGGACCAGCTCCTGGTGCGCGATCTCATGACGGAGCGCCCGCGCACCACCACGGCCGACGTGCCGCTGCGCCGCGCGGCGCGCGAGCTGATTCGGAGCGGACTCGGCGCGCTGCCCGTAGTCGACGACGATCAGCGGCTGCTGGGCATGTTGAGCGAGCGGGAGTTGATGCGCCACCTGCTCGCCACGGAAGTGTTGTCCGATGGATCGTCGCGTCCCGGCTCGCCGTCGCTGCAGGGCACGAAGACGGTACGCGACGTCATGACGCGGCAGGTATTGTGTGTGGCGCCCGAGCAACGGGTCGCCGAAGTTGCAGCATTGATGAGCAACAAGGACGTCGAGCGCGTGCCGGTGGTGCGGGAGGGCAGACTGGTCGGCTTTCTCACCCGCGGCGACATCGTTCGCAAACTCATAGGATCATAGCAATGGCCGGGAACTACACGCTCACGATCGTCAAGCCGGATGCGTTCGGCGCAGGGAAGGCGGGCAAGATCATCGCGCACCTCGAGGGCCAGGGCTTCAAGGTCCTCGCCGCGCGCGTGCTGCACATGTCGCAGGCCGAGGCCGGCGAGTTCTACGCCGTGCACAAGGAGCGGCCGTTCTACGGCTCGCTCGTGTCGTTCATGACGTCGGGCCCATGCATGCCGATGGTGTTGGAGAAGGCGGATGCCGTGGCAGCGCTGCGGGCAGCGATCGGGGCAACAGATCCTGCGGAAGCCGCGGATGGCACGGTTCGTAAGCTGTTCGCCGAGTCCAAGGAGCGGAACGCGATTCATGCGTCGGACAGCGATGAGAACGCACAGCGCGAGGCGACCTTCTTTTTCGCTACTACCGAAATTCTCCGGGCGCGCTGAATAGCTGTCTGCTCTCTGGGAAGGGCGGTCAGGGATGCATCGATCAGTTCTGTAGCCAGATCCCGGAGAGCAGAGAGCAAGAGTGCCCGTTCCGGGCACTCAACTCTATTAGGCACACGGACTTGTAAGAGGCAACGATCCTGAGTAGTTTTCAGGGATGTTGTCCTTTGACATTCGGTCGCTCGATTCGCATGCCGCGGTCGTTGACGAACAGCTTTCAGCAAACGACGAGGTCTGGGAGGAAGGCGATCCGAAGCCTGTAGACGCGGTGCACGTCACCGGGCGTCTATCGGCGGCGGGACCGGGCCTGTTCTACTGGCACGGCCGGATCGAAGGGGACGTCGCGCTCGAGTGCAGTCGGTGTCTCACCGGCGCGCAGGCACACGTGAGCGACGAGACGCACCTCATCTACGCCGAAAGCGGAGAGGAGGACGAGAACGACGATGCGGACGTCTACCGTCTCGACGCGAACACGCAGTACATCGACCTGCGGAGGGCGATTCGGGAGCAGTGGTTGCTCTCCGCGCCGTCTTTCGCGCTCTGCCGCGAGGACTGTAAGGGACTCTGTCCGCGCTGCGGCGCGGAGCTGAACGCGGGGCCGCACGACTGTAGTCAGCAGGAAGCGGATCCGCGTTGGAACGCCCTCCGCAAGCTCGACGAGTCCTCGAATTAGCCGCAAGTCGTTCGCGCAAGTAGCTCGACGTCGTACCAGTGTCATCACACGCAGCACCGATCGAACCTCAACGCCCTCGATAGTCTCATGGCCGTCCCGAAAAGACGTACCTCGAAGCGGAAAAAGCGCGCCCGGAACACGCACAAGACCGCGCCCTCCATCGCGATCCAGAAGTGCCCGCGATGCCAGGCGATGAAGCGCCCGCACCACGTGTGTGAAGAGTGCGGGTACTACGCCGGAAAGCAGCGGGTCGAAGCCAGGGAAGCGTAGCCTTGGCGCGCATCGCGTTGGATGCCATGGGGGGTGACTTCGCTCCCCAGGCAACCGTAGCCGGCGCGTTGCTCGCCCTGGGCGAGCTTGATTCCGCACATTCGATCCAGCTCGTCGGCCGCACCGCGGTCGTCAGCGAGCAGCTCGACGCACTCCTCGCCGATCCCGCCTACGCGGCGGCGCGGGCCCAGCGCGAGCGGATCACGATCGTCGAGGCCCCGGACGTCATCGAGATGACGGACAAACCGGGGGCCGCCGTCCGCGGAAAACCCAATAGCTCCATGATCGTCGGCCTCAAGCTCCAGGCCGACGGGACATCCGACGCGTTCGTCTCCGCCGGCAACACCGGCGCGCAGATGGCCGCGTCCATGGTCGTGCTTCGCTTGCACGCGGGCCTCAAGCGCCCCGCTATCGCCACGATCTTTCCGAGCGCGCTGAACCCCGTCGTCGTCCTCGATTCCGGCGCCAACGTGGACTGCTCGGCTGACGAGCTGGTCCAGTTCGCGCGGCTCGGCGCCGTGTACGCCGAGGACATGCTCGGCCGCGATAATCCGGCGGTGGGGCTGCTCAGTATCGGCGAAGAGCCGGAGAAGGGGAACGCCGTCGTCAAAGAGGCGCACCAGCTGCTCCAGGCGGCGGGCCTCAACTTCGTCGGCAACGTCGAGGGGCGCGACCTCCCGGCCGGCGCCTGCGACCGCGGGCCGATCGACGTCGTCGTCTGCGATGGCTTCGTCGGCAACGTGGTGCTCAAATTCTACGAGGGCACGGCGCCGTTCATCATGGGCCTCCTGAAACAGTCGGGCATCGATGAGAAAACCATGATGGGCGCGCTGAAGCAGCTCGACTACTCGGAGCACGGCGGCGCGCCGCTCCTCGGCGTGAACGGCGTGAGCATCATCTCGCACGGCAAGTCGTCGCCGCGCGCCATCAAGAACGCCGTGAAAGTCGCCGTACAGGCGATCGAGACGCGCATGAACGAGCATATCGGACGCCGCCTTCACGAAGGCGCGGGCGCGGGGGCAGCGTGAAGCGCCCGCTGGCGTACATCGCGGGCACCGGCCGGGGCATTCCCGCCAAGGTCATGACGAACCAGGACTTCGCTGCACTGGGCCTCGAGACGAACGACGAGTGGATCGTCGAGCGCACCGGCATTCGCGAGCGGCACATCACCGCCGAGGGCGAGACCACGTGCTCGATGGCGGCCACCGCGTCACGACAGGCGATGGAGCGCGCCGGCGTCACGGCAGGGGAGATCGACGCGATCGTCTTGAGCACCGCCACGCCCGACCGTTTGCTCCCCGCCACTGCCGTCGACCTCCAGGCGGAGCTCGGCGCGTCGCGCGCCGCGGCCTTCGACATCGGCGCAGCCTGCGCGGGATTCATCTTCGCCGCGTCCGTCGCCGAAGGCTTGATCGCGACCGGCACCGCGGAAACGGTGCTCATCGTCGGCGCCGAACGGATGAGCTCGATCATCGATTGGACCGACCGCGCGACGTGCGTGCTGTTCGGCGACGGCGCCGGCGCGGCCGTGATGAAACGGACCAATCCGAGCGCCGGGCCGCACCCAAAGGGTGTGCTCGCCACCTACATGCGCAGCGACGGCACGCTGGCCGACCTGCTCTATCGGCCCGCCGGCGGCGCGACGATCCCGTTCTCCGCGCAGGTGCTCGCCGACCGGTCGCATCTCGTGAAGATGGCCGGCCGCGAGGTGTTCAAGCACGCGGTGCGCTCCATGGCCGACGCCACCGACCGCGCGCTCGACCTGGCCAAGCTCACGGGCAAGGACATCGATCTCCTGATCCCGCACCAGGCGAACGTGCGTATCATCGAGGCGACGGCCAAGCACGCGAACGTGTCGATGGACAAGGTCTACGTGAACGTCGACCGCTACGGCAACACGTCGTCGGCGTCGGTGGCCATCGCGCTGGACGAGGCGATCGAGAAGGGCGTGATCACCGAGGGGAAAACAGTGATGCTCGTCGCCTTCGGCGCCGGCTTCACCTGGGCCTCGATGATCGTCCGGTTCTGACTTATGGACATTGTGCTACTATTTCCCGGTCAGGGCTCGCAGAAGCCCGGTATGGGGAAGGACCTTGCCGAGGCCTTTCCCGCCGCGCGCGACGTCTTTGACCGAGCCGACAAGGCGTTGGGCACGAACCTCAGCCAGCTCTGCTTCGAGGGCCCGGCGGAGGAGCTCACGCTCACGCACAACGCCCAGCCCGCGCTCCTGGCACACGGCGCCGCCGTGTGGGCGGCGACGCGCGACGTCATCGGTGCGAACGTCCTGGCGGCCGCCGGCCACTCGCTGGGTGAGTTCACCGCCTACCACGCCGCCGAGTCGCTGAGCCTCGAGGACGCGGTGCGCGTGGTGCGCCGCCGCGGCGAGTTGATGTACGAGAGCGGAACCAAGCGCCCCGGCGCCATGGCCGCGATCCTCGGCGACACCAATCGCCCCATCGAAGAGATCTGCGCCGAAGCCAGCCGCGAAGCGGGGCTCGTCGTGCCGGCCAATTACAACTCGCCGGGGCAGCTCGTGATCAGTGGCGAGGAGGCGGGAGTGGAGCGCGCCATGGTCCTCGCGAAGGACGCCGGCGCCAAGCGCGCAATCCGCCTCAACGTGAGCGGCGCGTTTCATTCTCCGCTCATGGAAAGCGCAGCGCCCGGACTGGCGCAAGCGCTTGACCGGGCGTCATTTGAAGATCCTCACTTCGCGGTCTACGCGAACGTCAACGCCGAACCGGTGTTGAAGGCCGACCGCGCAAAGCAGTTGCTCCTGGAACAGCTGTCGAAGCCCGTTCGCTGGACCGATGAGATTCAGGCGCTCGCCCACCGCTTTCCCAGCGCGCTGTACGTCGAGATGGGTCCGGGCAACGTGCTCGCCGGGTTGGTCAAGAAGGTGGCGCCGTCGCTGAAGACCATCGCCTGTGGAACGGGCGCGGAAGTTCAACAGCTCCGGGATCTCGCCGCCGCCGCATGAGGCAATCGTGAAGATCGACCTGACGGGACGCACCGCCCTCGTGACGGGCAGCACGCGCGGCATCGGCCGCGCCATCGCCGAGACGCTGTCGGCGGCCGGCGCGCGCGTGGCGGTGGTGGGGCGCGACCAGGCGCGGGCGAGCGCGGTGGCGCAAGCGATCTCCGCCGAGGCGCGCGGCTTTGCCTGCGACGTCGCCGACGTCGCGTCGGTCACCGCGTTGATCGAGGCGGTCGAGAAGGAGTTCGGCGCGATCGACATCCTCGTGAACAACGCGGGGCTCACGCGCGACAACATCATCTTCCGCATGAAGGACGAGGATTGGGACACGGTGCTCGACGCGAATCTGCGCGGCGCGTTCGTCGCGATCCGCGCCGCGTCGCGCGGCATGATGAAGCGGCGCTGGGGACGGATCATCAACATCGCGAGCGTCGTGGGGCTCGTCGGCAACAAGGGGCAGGCGAACTACGCGGCGAGCAAGGCGGGGCTCATCGGGCTGACCAAGTCGGTCGCCAAGGAGCTCGCGTCGCGGAACATTCTCGCCAACGTCGTGGCGCCCGGATTCATCGAGACGGACATGACCGCCGCGCTGCCCGACGAGGCGAAGAAAACGCTGTTCACGCAGATCCCGCTCGAACGACTGGGCACGCCGAGCGACATCGCGAATGTCGTCGCATTCCTGGCCTCCGACGCGTCGTCGTACATCACCGGACAGGTGTTCGTCGTCGACGGCGGCATGGTCATGTAGGACAATGACATGCCCCTCGGGGCAGGCTAGATTATTCACACTATACCACCATCACCGCAGAGAGGATCGACTCCCATGGCCGACAACGCTCAGAAGGTCCGCGACATCATCGAGAAGGAGCTCGGTGTCGAGCGCGAGAAGCTCACCGACGAGGCCAGCTTTATCGAGGACCTTGGCGCGGACAGCCTCGACATCGTCGAGCTGGTGATGGAGTTCGAGAAGGAGTTCAACATCGACATCCCCGATGAGGACGCGGAGAAGCTCCGCACCGTCGGCGACGCGATCGGCTATCTCAACTCCAAGATGGGGAGCAACGCGTAATGCACCGGAGTGTCGAAGCGAGGAATGATAAATGAAGCGTAGGGTCGTCGTCACCGGTCTCGGGGCGATCACGCCAGTCGGCAACGACGTGGCGGCGACCTGGCGTGCATTGCTCGCTGGGACATCGGGCGCGGCGCCCATCACGAAGTTCGACGCGACGAATTTTCCCGTGCGCTTCGCGTGCGAGGTGAAGGGCTTCGACCCGCTCACCTACATGGATCGCAAGGAAGCCAAGCGCGCCGACGCCTACACGCAGTACGCCGTGGCGGGCGCCGCGCAGGCGATGGAAGACGCCGGCCTCACCAGCCTCAATGGCATCGACCCCGACCGGGTCGGCGTCATTCTCGGCAGCGGCATCGGCGGGCTGCGCAGCTTCGAGGAGCAGCACGACGTCTATCGAGAGCGCGGCGCGAGCAAGATCAGTCCGTTCTTCATTCCGATGTTCATCGCCGACATCGCCGCCGGCATCGTGTCCATGCGCTTCAACGCCAAGGGCCCGAACTACGCCACCGTGTCGGCGTGCGCCACGAGCGCGCATTCCATCGGCGACGCGTACCGCACGATCCAGTACGGCGACGCCGACATCATGATCGGCGGCGGCTCGGAGGCCACCGTCACGCCCATGGCGATCGGCGGCTTCGCCAACATGAAGGCGCTGTCCGAGCGCAACGATTCGCCCGAGACGGCGTCGCGCCCGTTCGAGGCCACGCGCGACGGCTTCGTGATGGGCGAGGGCGCGGGCGTCGTGGTGCTCGAGGAGCTCGAGCATGCCCGCGCGCGCGGCGCGCACATCTACGCCGAGATCGTCGGCTACGGCGCCACGGGCGACGCGTACCACCTCACGGCCCCCGCGCCGAACGGCGAAGGCGCGCAGCGCGCCATGCGCCGCGCCATGAAGGACGCGTCGATCGAGCCGCAGGACGTGGACTACATCAACGCGCACGGCACGTCCACGCCGGCCAACGACTCGAACGAGACGAAGGCCATCCGCGCGGTGTTCGGTGACGTGGCGGACCGGATCAACGTCAGCTCGACGAAGTCGATGACCGGCCACATGCTGGGCGCGGCCGGCGCCGTGGAGTTCATCATCGGCGCGCTCGCCACGCGCGACCGCATCATTCCGCCCACGATCAACTACGTGACGCCGGACCCCGAGCTCGATCTCAACTTCACACCGAACGCCGCCGTGGAGCGCGACGTCAAAGTGGTGCTGAGCAACAGCTTCGGTTTCGGCGGCCACAACGTCACGCTCGCCATCAAGCGCTTCGAGGAGTAACGCCGTGCCGGTTCCCGTGCAGCTCGACCGTCATCTGATCAGCGATCCGTCGCTCTTTCCGCTGGCCGACAAGGTCGAGCGCGGCGAACGGCTGTCGATGCAGGACGGCGTCTCGCTGTTCACCAGCGGCGACATCCTGGGCATCGGCCACATGGCCGGCGCGGTGAACTCGGCGAAGCATGGCGATCGCGTGACGTTCGCCGCGAATCACCACATCAATCCCACGAACATTTGCACCCTGCGGAAGACCTGCGTCTTCTGCTCGTACGCGCGGCTGCCCAAGGAAGCGGGCGCCTATCGCTACACGATGGAGCAGGTGTACGCCGAAGCGGCGACCGCCAACACGACGCTGACGCGTGAGTTCCACATCGTGGGCGGTCTCGACATGAAGGCCGGGTTGGCCTACTACACCGAGATGTTTCGCGGGCTGAAGGAGCGTTTTCCGCACGTCCACATCAAGGCGCTCACGGCGGTCGAGATCGCGCACATCGCGCGCATCGACAAGCTGTCGCTCCGCGACACGCTCATTGCGCTCCGTGACGCGGGGCTCGACACGATGCCGGGCGGCGGCGCCGAAGTGTTCAGCCCCGGCGTCCGCGCCACCATCGCCGACAAGAAGCTTTCCGGCGAGGAGTACATCAACGTGCACCGCGAAGCGCACGCGCTGGGCATTCGCAGCAACTGCACGATGCTCTACGGCCACGTCGAGACATACGAGGATCGCATGGCGCATCTCTCGATGCTGCGCGATCTCCAGGACGAGACGGGCGGCTACCTGGCCTACATCCCGCTCGCGTACCATCCCGACAACAACGAGCTCGGCGAGACCCTGCACCGCACGGGCACGGCGACCACCGGCGTGGACGACCTGAAGAACCTCGCCGTGGGCCGGCTCTTCCTCGACAACTTCGAGCACATCAAGTCGCACTGGATCATGGTCACGCCCTTCACGTCGCAGATCTCGCTCGCCTTCGGCGTGAACGATCTCGAGGGCACCGTGGTGCGCGAGAAGATCTACCACGAGGCGGGCGCGCACACGTCGCAGTCGATGACCCTCGACGCGATCCTGCGGCTGATTCGCGGCGCGAAGAAGATTCCCGCCGAGCGCGATTCGTTCTATCGCGTCCTTCGAACATTCGACGAACACGACAAGCACGACGAACCATCCGTCGTCGCGGCGGCGTAGCCGTGCGCGTCGGCCGAATTCCGTACATCAACTGCTACCCGGTCTACGGGGCGATCGACCGCGGCATCGTCCCCATGCCCGCGGAGCTCGTCGACGGTGTGCCCACGGCGCTCAACCGCGAGATGGCCGCCGGCACGCTCGACGTCAGCGTCATCTCCGCCGTCGAATACGCGCGCGACGCGAAGAAGTATTTGCTGCTGCCCGACCTCTCGATCTGCAGCGACGGCCCGGTGCGCAGCGTCGTGCTCTTCTCCAAGCGTCCCGCCTCTGAGCTGCAGGGACGCCGGGTGCTCGTGAGCCGCAGCTCGATGACGAGCGTCGCGCTGCTCGAGCTGTTGTTCGAGAACGTGTGGGACGCCAAGCCGGCGTTCGTGCCCAGCAACGCGGAGCTCGTCGACGTCGCGCGCTTCGGTGAAGAAGAGCACGACGCCCGCCTCGTGATCGGCGACGCGGCTCTGCACCTGTGGTCGCGCCTTCGGTCGCCGGAGCTGTACCCGGACACCGGCGACCTGACGCAGTATCGCTACGCCTACGACCTCGGCGGCGAATGGAAGCGATGGACCGATTTGCCGTTCGTCTTCGCCGTCTGGGTCGCGCAGCGCACGGCACCCGTGGCAGAGGCGCTGGCCGTGCACGCCGGACTGATTGCTTCGCGAGACTGGGGGCTGCAGCACCTGGACACGCTTGCCGCGCAGGCCGCCATTGCCACGGGCGTGCACAGAAGCGTATGTCTCGAGTACCTGTCTGGGCTCGATTACGGGCTGTCGTACCAGCATCTGGCCGGATTGACGGAGTTTTTCCGGCGGTTGGTGGCGGCAGGGAAGGTGCCGAACGGATCGCTGGCATTTCTGCCGGCGGCCTAGAGTTGTTTGCACGCTGCCGTTTACCGTTTTGAGTTGATCCGTTTCCCGTCATCCGTGACACAAACTGCTCGACGATCCGTCCCGGAAGCCAACCGGCGCGACGGAGCTCGGTATCACAGAACTCCGAACAGAAAACTCGTAACGGAAAACGGCAGCCTGCCATGAGCCAAAAGGCCAACCCAATGAACGATATTCTCGATTTCTATACCAACGCCTCCCTCATCGAGCTGGGCGCCGAAGCCGACCGCGTGCGCAAGGAAAAGCACCCGGAGGGGATCGTCACGTACATCGTCGACCGCAACATCAACTACACGAACGTGTGCGTCGCCGACTGCGGGTTCTGCGCGTTCTACCGGCGCCCCAAGCACGCCGAGGGATGGACGCTCTCGTACGAACAGATCGGCGCGAAGATCGACGAGGCGAAAGAGCTCGGCGCGGTTCAGATCCTCATGCAGGGCGGGCACAATCCGTACATCCCGTTCGAGTGGTATCTCGATCTGCTGCGGTACATCAAGACGTATCATCCCATTCACATCCATGGGTTCTCGCCGAGCGAAGTGGACTTCTTCGCCAAGACGTTCCGCATGGACGCGCGCGACGTCATTCGCGAGCTGATGAAGGCCGGGCTCAACTCGATCCCCGGCGGCGGCGGCGAGATTCTCGTGCAGCGCGTGCGCGATCTGGTGGCCAAGAAGAAGGCCGGCGCCGACCGCTGGCTCGAGATCATGGAGATGGCGCACCAGGAGGGCATGAAGACCTCCGTCACCATGATGTACGGCATCGGCGAGACGCTGGCCGAGCGCATCGAGCATCTCGAGCGCGTGAAGGAAGTGCAGGCGCGGACGAACGGCTTCACGGCATTCATCTGCTGGCCGTTGCAGCCGGAGAACACGCCCACGATGTCGCACATGCAGAAGACCGACGCCGTGGAGTACCTGCGCACGGTCGCCATCGCGCGCATCGTGCTCGACAACGTGCCGAATCTCCAATCGAGCTGGGTCACGATGGGCATGAAGGTGGGGCAGACCGCGCTCCGCTTCGGCTGCAACGATTTCGGATCGCTCATGATCGAGGAGAACGTCGTGTCCGCGGCGAACACCACGCATCGCACCTCGACCGACGAGATGGAGCGCCTGATCCGCGACGCCGGCTTCGTCGCCGCGCGGCGCCGGCAGGACTATTCCATTCTGCAGATGGTCGAGCCGGCGGGCGCCGCCGCGTGACGGGTGTGGTGGGTTCGCGCCCCGCGCCCAACGCCCAACGCACCACGCGAGTGGGCATCGGCTACGACTCACACCGCTTCGCGCCGCCGGGTCCTCTCATCCTCGGCGGCGTGCCCATCCCGAGCGACGTCCACCTCGAGGGCCACTCCGACGGCGACGCGGTCGCGCACGCGCTGACGGACGCGATCCTTGGCGCCGCGGCAGCCGGTGACATCGGCGAGATGTTCTCCGATCGCGATCCGGCGAACAAGGGAAAAGATTCCATCGTGATGCTCGGCGCCGCGGTGGCACGCATTCAGAAACTCGGATGGCGCGTGCAGCAGGTCGACGTAACGATCGTCGCCGAGCGGCCGCGGGTGTCGTCGCATCGCGAGCTGATGCGCGCGCGCCTGGCGCCGGCCATGGGCGTCGACACCGACGCAATCAGCGTGAAAGGCAAGACGAACGAGGGCATGGGGTGGATCGGCCGCGGCGAAGGCATCGCCTGCATCGCCGTGGCCACCATCGTCTCCGCCGATGACTCTGCCGATGTCGCCGCCGACCGGTGAGCGCGCAGTGGCGGACGAAGGCGCGGTGCTCCGGTTTCAGCTCGACCGGTTCGGCGATTTCCTGACGCTCGAGCAGGGCACGTCGCCGCTCACGCTGGAGGCGTACCGGCGCGACGTGGAGCGCCTCGTGGACTACGCGCGCGCCAAGGGCGCGGCCGCGCCGGGCGATGTCACGAGCCGCATCCTTCGCGAGTTCGTGTATCACCTCAAGGACGTCGGTCTCGCGCCGGCATCGATTCGTCGCAATATCTCGGCGGTCCGGACCTATTTCAAGTTTCTGCTGTCCGACGGCGTCGTGGCGCGCGACCCGAGCGAGCGACTCGAGACGCCGAAGCGGTGGCGAACGCTGCCCGACGTGCTCACCATCGCCGAGATCGAGGCGCTACTCGCCTCGCCGACGTTGGAGCAACCGCTCGCGTTCCGCGACCGCGCCATGCTCGAGCTGGCGTACGGCGCCGGTCTTCGCGTGTCCGAATGGATCACGCTCGGCGTGAAGGACGTGCTGTTCGAGGAGAAGCTCGTGCGCGTGTTCGGCAAGGGGAGCAAGGAGCGCCTGGTGCCTATCGGGCGCTCGGCAATCGGCGCGGTCGCGACGTACATGCGCGAGCTCAGGCCGCGGTTGGAGAAGGGCGCGGGGAAGGGGATCCTGTTTCTCAACGCGCGCGGCGAGCCGCTGTCGCGCATGGGCGCGTGGAAGATTCTCGCGCGCCACGTCGAGACCGCGAAGATCACGAAGCACGTCTCGCCCCACACGCTGCGCCACTCCTTCGCCACGCATTTGCTCGAGCACGGCGCCGACCTGCGCGCCGTGCAGGAAATGCTCGGCCACGTCGACATCTCGACGACCCAGATCTACACGCACGTCGACCGTGAGTACCTTAGGAAGGTGCACAAGCAGTTCCACCCGCGCGGCTAACGCCCCACGCCCCATGCCCCACGCCCCACGCGCATGATCCTCGTCATCGACAACTACGATTCCTTCACGTACAACCTCGTCCAGTACCTGGGCGAGCTTGGCACCGACCCGGTGGTGCGGCGCAACGACGCCATCTCGGTGGACGAGATCGGCGAGCTCGCGCCGTCGGCGATCGTGCTCTCGCCGGGACCGTGTACGCCGAAGGAGGCCGGCATCACCGTGGAGGCCATCCGCCGCTGGGGGAGCACGATTCCCATGCTCGGCGTTTGCCTCGGGCATCAAGCCATCGGAGAGGCGTACGGCGGGGTCGTCGTTCGTGCCGACCGCGTCATGCACGGCAAGACGTCGCTCGTGCAGCACGATGGAACTGGAGTGTTCGCCGGTCTGCCCTCGCCGCTCGAAGTGATGCGCTACCATTCTCTCATCGTCGAGCGGAGCACGCTGCCGGACTGCTTCGACGTGGTCGCCGTTGCCGAAGACAACACGGCTGAGATCCACGGCATGAAGCACCGCGAGCATCCCGTGTACGGTGTCCAATTCCATCCAGAGTCTGTAATGACGCAGCACGGCAAGGATCTGCTCGAGAATTTCCTGGAGCTCGCCCGGTGATCCGTCGGGTGTTGCTCTCCGTCGTGCTGTTCGCGTGCATCGGGTTTCGCGCCCGGGCACAAGGAACACCAGGAGCCCCAGTCGTCGTGCAGCTTCGCGACGCCGGTCCGGGCAGCGGTCCTCAGATTCTCGCCGCCGCGCTCGCGGCGCCGCATGACGTCGTTGCGCCCGCATCGAGCCGATACACCGTCCCCGTCGACGCAACCCATCCGCGCACGGTGATCGTGCTCGGCCGCACTACGTACGTCGAGGGCACGGTGCACGGCGATCTGATCGTCGTGGGCGGCGATCTGTACATGCATCCCGGCGGCAAGATCGACGGCCGCGCCATTGCCATGGGCGGCGGCGTATACGAGTCGATGCTCGCGCACACCGGCGGAGTGCTCGCCTTCCGCGATTTTACCTACGACGTCAGCCCTATCGCCGGCGGCTATTCGCTGAGCTATCACGAGCTGTCGGCCCCCACGCCGGCCGCTCCGATGTTCAGCCTCCCCGGAATTCAGGGCCTTCAGATTCCGTCGTACGACCGAACGAACGGGTTGTCGCTGCCGGTGGCCGTGTTGCTCACACCGCCGCACACGCCGTTCGAGATCGAGCCGCGCCTCACCTACCGCTCGCAGCTCGGCAGACTCGATCCGTCGGTTGCCGTGGGCGCGCTGCTCGACCGGCGCACCACCGCGCGGCTCGACGTGGGCCGCGGCACCTTCACGAACGACGCGTGGATCTGGTCGAACCTCGTGAACAGCGGGGAATACCTGCTGCTCGGCGACGACGCCCGCAACTACTACCGCGCCACGCGAGCGCAGGCAATCGTCACGCGGCGCTGGGAGACGGCGGAGTCGTTGCTCGAGCCGTACGTCGGCGCGCGGCTGGAGCGCGCGACCAGCGTGCGCCCGGGCGCGAACCCCTCCGGCGGCCCGTGGGCGCTGCTCAATCGCCACGACCATGACGACGTCCTGCGTTTCAACCCGGCCATCGATCCGGGAACCATCGGGTCGTTCCTGGCGGGCGCGCAGTGGACCTTGACGAGTGATGGAATCACGGCGCGCGCGCGGCTCGACGAAGAGGTCGGACTCTTCTCACCGCGAGCCGGCGGCGACACTCGCGGCCGCTCGGGCTTCGCCCAGACGACGTTCGACGGCTCGATCGCGTTCCCGACCTTTGGTACGCAGAGGCTTCGGTTGGAGGCGCACGGCGTCCTAACGGGAGGAACTGCACCCCGCCAGCGGTACGCGTACGTCGGCGGCCCCGGAACGATCCCCACGCTGGATCTGCTCGAGCGGGGCGGTGACAAGCTCGTCTACTTCGACGCCCGATACGACATCCCAATCGAGCAGGTGGTCATTCCGCTGGTCGGCTCACCGATCATCACACTGCGCGAGATCCTGGCCGGAGCCACGACGAGCGGCTTCCCGAGCTTGGCGCAGGCAATGGGCGGCCGGCTGTCGGCTGGCTTCGCTTATTTCGAGCTCCTGGTGGATCCGGTCAACCGCCACGTCTTCAAGGGAGTCGGCATCTCGCTCGCCCGCTGAACTTCGTTTGCGTCGGGCCGGTCCGTTTGCACGCCCTAGCCTCGGGGGCTAACTTTCAGAGCGTGAAATTAGCCGCCGTGAGCGCGACCCCGACCGAGCGCCACGAATGAGGACGCTCGCAGTAATCCCAGCCCGCCTGGGCGCTACGCGCCTCCCGCGCAAGCCCCTCCGCATCCTCGCCGGTTTGCCGCTCGTCATCCGCGTCTGGGAGCGCGTGTTGTCGCTCGACGTGGTGGACCGGTGTCTCATTGCCA
Organism: Gemmatimonadota bacterium; assembly: GCA_028287235.1. Lineage (GTDB taxonomy): Bacteria > Gemmatimonadota > Gemmatimonadetes > Gemmatimonadales > Gemmatimonadaceae > JAQBQB01. The sequence continues at coordinate 32,352 of JAQBQB010000004.1, forward strand.
CCGACAGCGACGAAGTCGCCGAAGTGGCCAACGACTACGGCGCGGAGGTCGTCGTGACGAGCGACGATCATCCGTCGGGCACCGACCGCATCGCGGAAGTCGCGCTGCGCCGCGAGTACGCCGACTACGACGTCATCGTCAACGTGCAGGGCGACGAGCCGTTTGTGCCGCGCTCGGCCATCACCGGCGCCGTGCGCCTCGTGACCGATGGGCGCTTTCCGCTCGGCACCGCCGCGGTGCGCGCGGACGCGCGCATCCTCCGCGACCCGAACGTCGTGAAGGTCGTCGCCGCCGCGGACGGACGCGCCATGTATTTCTCTCGTGCACCCATTCCGTTCCTGCGCGACGGCGAAGACGTCGCCATTCAGCGTCCGCTCATCTGGCAGCACATCGGCGTGTACGCGTACCAGTCGACGGCGCTGCAGCACTGGGTGAGCCTGCCCGCGACGCCGCTCGAGGAAGTGGAGCGTCTCGAGCAGCTCCGGCCGCTCGCCGCGGGAATACCAATCGGCGTCTCGTTGATCGATGAACCGGTCACGCCGGGCATCGACACCGAAGAGGATCTCGAGCGCGCCAATCGCGAATGGGTTTCCACCATAGGATGACTTCCATGCAACTCGCGCAACGACCGCAAACGACCAAATACATTTTCGTGACCGGCGGCGTGGTCTCGTCGCTCGGCAAGGGAATCGCGGCCGCGTCGCTCGGCCGGTTGCTCGTCGAGCGCGGCCTGCGCGTCACGATGCTCAAGTTCGATCCGTATCTGAACGTCGATCCGGGCACGATGTCGCCCTTCCAGCACGGCGAAGTGTTCGTGACCGACGACGGCGCGGAGACCGATCTCGATCTCGGCCATTATGAGCGTTTCATCGATCGCGCGCTGTCGCAGGCGAACAACGTCACGACGGGGCGCATCTACCTCAACGTCATCACGAAAGAGCGGCGCGGCGAGTTCCTGGGCTCCACGGTGCAGGTCATTCCGCACATCACCGACGAGATCAAGGGCGCCATTCGCCGCCTGTCGCCGGAGAACGACGTCGTCATCGTCGAAGTGGGCGGCACGGTGGGCGACATCGAGTCGGGTCCGTTCCTCGAGGCCATCCGCCAGTTCCGCCACGACATCGGCCGCGAGAACGCCATCTTCGTGCATCTCACGCTCATGCCCTACATCGCGGCCGCGGGAGAGCTGAAGAGCAAGCCGACGCAGCACTCGGTGCGCGAGCTGATGCAGATCGGTATCCAGCCGGACATCCTGATCCTGCGCAGCGAGCAGCCGATCTCCGACGAGATCAAGCGCAAGATCGCGCTCTTCTGCAACGTGGACTTCGGCGGCGTGATCGAGAGCCCCGACGTGCGCACCATCTACGACATCCCGCTGCGTTTTCACCAGCAGGGATTGGACGAGAAGGTGCTCCAGAAGCTGGGCCTCGAACGCCCGGCGCCCGAGCTCTCCAACTGGCGAGAGCTCGTGCAGCGCGTGCTCGAGCCGCACGAGCGCGTGCGCATCGCCGTCGTCGGCAAGTACACCGACTACACCGACAGCTACAAGAGCGTGCAGGAAGCGCTCATCCACGGAGGCATCGCGAACGACGTGGGCGTCGACATCCAGTGGATCTCGAGCGACCACTTCGTGAACGCGGAGCGCTCCGCCGAGATTCTGCGCAGCGTCGATGGGTTGCTCGTGCCCGGGGGCTTCGGCGTGCGCGGCGTGGACGGCATGGTCGAAGCGATCCGTCACGCACGCGACGAAGGGCTGCCGTTCTTCGGCATCTGCCTCGGCATGCAGACGGCGATCATCGAGTTCGCGCGCAACGTGTGCGGCCTCGACGACAGCCACTCGTCGGAGTTCGCGCCGGAGTGCGACAATCCCGTCATCTCGCTCATGGAGTCGCAGCAGCACGTGACCGACATGGGCGGCACGATGCGCCTCGGCGCCTATCCGTGCCGGCTGGCGAAGGGCTCGCGCGCCGCGGAGATCTACGGCCAACCCGAGGTGAGCGAGCGCCATCGCCACCGATACGAGGTCTCGAACAAGTACCGCGACCTCTTCGTGCAGCACGGCATGCGGCTGAGCGGCCTCTCGCCCGACGGACAGCTCGTCGAGATCGTCGAACTCACCGACCACCCGTGGTTCCTGGGCTGCCAGTTCCACCCCGAGCTGCAATCGCGCCCCACGCGGCCGCATCCGCTGTTCGCCGAGTTCATCGCCGCCGCGGCGAGAGCAAAGAGCAACCGCGGATCGGATTCGGCGGGAGGGTCATCGCAGTTGGAGGCCGCCGACTGACGTGGCGCCGCACTTTCGTACCGATGCGCTCTTCCTGATCGCCGGCCCCTGTGTGCTCGAAGACGACGCGCTCAATCTGCGCGTCGGCGAGCACCTCGCCCGCCTCGCCGAGTCGGTGCCGGGCGGCATCATCTTCAAGGCAAGCTTCGACAAGGCCAATCGCTCGAACGCCGGTGCGCACCGCGGCCCCGGATTGGACGAAGGGCTGGCGGCGCTCGCCCGCGTCCGCGCTGCCACCGGCCTGCCGATCCTCACCGACGTTCATCTCCCCGATCAGTGCGCGCCGAGCGCTGAGGTCGTGGACGTGTTGCAGATACCCGCCTTTCTCTGTCGCCAGACGGATCTGCTGCTGGCCGCCGGCGCCACGAAGGCGGCCGTCAATGTGAAGAAGGGCCAGTGGATGCACCCCGAGGGCATGCGCGGCGCGATCGAAAAGGTTCGGCGCGCGCGCCCCACGCCCCACGCCCAACGCCCGACCCAGGAGGCAGTCACCGAACGCGGCACCTTCTTCGGCTACGGCGATCTCGTCGTCGACATGCGCTCCTTCGCGCGCATGCGCGAGGCGTGCGACGCGCCCGTGATCTTCGACGCCACGCACAGCGTGCAGCGGCCAGGGCAGGGTGCGGAGGGAGCGAGCGGCGGTGCGCGCGAGTTCATCCCGCCGCTCACACTTGCGGCAATCGCGGCCGGCGCCGACGGGCTGTTCCTCGAGACGCATCCCGATCCCGACCACGCGCCGAGCGACGGGCCGAACATGATGCCTCTCGACAAGCTCGACGATCTCATTCTGCGCGCCGTCGACATCTGGGATCGGGTGCGGCGGTGATCGATCCGGCTTTGGCGCGGGCCATTCGCCTCGTCGCCTTCGATGTCGACGGCGTGATGACCGACGGCGGCGCCTACCTCGGCGACGTCGACGGCAGGCGCATCGAGCTCAAACGCTACGACATCCAGGACGGCTTGGGCATCGCGCTGTTGCGGCGCGCCGGGATTCGGGTGGCCATCGTCACCGGCCGCGTGTCGGAGAGCGTGCGCTTTCGCGCCCAGGAGCTCGGCGTGGAAGACGTGGCGCAGGACCCGGACGGCTACAAGATCGTGGGATTCACCCGGATGCTGGCGACGCACGGCATCGAGCCGCGGGAGTGCGCGTTCGTCGGCGACGATTTTCCCGACCTCCCGGTGCTGCGCATCGTTGGGCTGCCAGTCGCCGTCGCGAACGCCGTGTCCGAGATTCGACACGAATGTCGCGTCCACCTCGACAACGAGGGCGGCCGCGGCGCGGTGCGCGAGTTCTGTGAGCGTTTGCTCAAGGCGCGCGGCGCGTGGGACGAGACCTGGCGCGGCTACGTGGCCGAACGCTCCGACGCCGCGGGATCGCGCTGATGGAATCGCACGACATCGTCGATCGCGGCAAGCGCGTCTTTCGATTGGAAGCCGAGGCGCTCTCCGCCATCGAAGCGCGGCTCGGCGAGGAGTTCGCGCGTGCAGTAACGCTGATCGCGCGCTCGCCGGGCCGCGTCATCGTGTGCGGCGTGGGCAAGTCGGGATTGATCGGACGCAAGATCGCCGCGACGCTCACGTCCACCGGCACGCCGGCCAGCTTCCTCCATCCAGTGGACAGCGTGCATGGCGACCTGGGAATCGTGGGCCGCGACGACGTGGCCATTTTGATCTCCAAGAGCGGCGAATCCGACGAGCTGCTGGCGCTGTTGGCCCATTTGAAAGGCTTCGGTGTACGAACGATCGCCATTACCGGCGACGTGAAGTCGGCGCTGGCGCGCAACTCCGATGTGTCGCTCGACGCGGCCGTGCGGGAAGAAGCCTGCCCGCACGATCTCGCGCCGACCACGAGCACCACCGCGGCACTGGTGCTCGGCGACGCGCTGGCAGTGGCATTGCTTCAGGAGAAGGGCTTTCAACGCGAGGACTTCGCGCGGATTCATCCGGGCGGGGCGCTCGGGAGACAACTCGTCGTTCGTGTCGATGACATCATGCTGCGGCAGGACGTTCCGGTCCTTAGCGGAACCGCCACCATGCGCGAGGCGATCGTGATGATCGCCCGCCGCCGCGGCATCGCCATCATCGTGGACGACCACCAACGAGTGGAAGGGGTGCTCAGCGCCGGCGATCTCAGCAAGATGATCGAGCGCGGCGGCGACATCCTGCCCATTCCCGTTCGAACCGTGATGACCAGAAATCCAAAGATCGCTCATAGTGGGGAGTTGGGAAGCGCGGTGGCGTACCGCATGGAGGAGATCGGCATCGTCGCGATGCCGGTGGTGGACGATGACGAAACGCTCGTCGGCGTGGTGCACTTGCACGACCTTCTGCGCGCGCGAGTACTCTGATGCGCCACGTCCTGTTCGTGCTGGCCGCGTGCGCCGGCATCACCGCCGCCGCTTGCCGGGAAACGAAGGCACCGCCGGTTGCCGCCAACCCGGGGGTTGCCGACAGCGCCGATCAGATCCTGTTCAAGACACGCTATCTGCTGTCGACGCACGGCATCCAGCGCGGCGACCTGCTCGCCGACACGGCGTACTTGCTCAACGACGCGACCAAGCTCGACTTGCGGAAAGCGCACGTGACGTTCACGAGCGAGACGGGCGCGCCCGAGGGGACCATGGAGGCCAATCGTGGCGTTTACAACACCCAGAGCCAGGTACTCGAAGGGTGGGGGAACGTCATCGTTCGGCTCGTCGATGGGCGAACGCTCAAGTCGCCGCACGTGACGTTCAATCAGATGACGCACATGATCGTGAGCGACACGACGTATTCGATCACCCGGACGAACGACACGCAGACCGGCGTGGGATTCACGTCGAATCAGACGTTTACGAAGTTCACGTGCTTGCGGAGCTGCGCCGGCAACGGTTCGGTCTTGCTCCCGGAAAAATGAGCATTCGCTCAATTGGTGGTCTCGTCGTGCTGGCGCTCTGCGCGGTCGCTTCGGCAGCCGGCGCGCAACGCGCGACGCCCTGCTCGTTCTCGGCGGACCACTTCTCGACCGATTCCACGGCCGTGGGGCAGGTCGTGTTCGCCGCCGGCAACGTGGTGCTCCGCTGCCCGGCGCGCGGAATCGTCCTGCGCGGCGACAGCGCCGAACGCTATCCGGATCACGAATACATGATCGGGCACGTGATCTACGATGAGCCGCGCTTCCACGTGACGTCGAACTACCTGAACTACTTCCCGCTGACCGAGATCGTCAAAGCGGTGGGCGACGTGCACGCCCGGCTTCCGAGCGGCTCCACGCTCGTGGGCCCCATCGCCGAATACCGTCGCATCCAACTGCCGGCCCGCCCGCGCGCACAGATGCTGGCCATCGCGCGCCCAACGATCTCCATCGTCGAGAAGGACTCCACGGGCAAGAAGACCGACCCCACCGTGGTCGTCGCCAACCAGGTCTACATGGACGGCGACAGCCTGATCTACGGCGGCGGACAGGTCGTCATCACTCGCCCGGAGATGAGCGCCACCGCCGATTCCGCGTTCATCGACGACGGCCACGAGACCATGCGTCTGATGCGGAACCCGCAGCTGAAGGGGAAGAAGGAGAAGCCCTTCACCCTCAACGGCGAGCTGATCGACCTGTTCTCGAAGAGCCACAAGCTCCAGCGCGTCATCTCGCGCGCCAACGCCGTGGCCGTGTCCGACTCGATGACGCTGCGATCCGACACGATCGACCTGCGGCTGAAGGACGATGCGCTCGACCACGCGTATGCGTGGGGGAAGAAGGGCCGCGCCCGCGTGATCACGACGTCGCAGAACGTGCTCGCCGACTCGCTCGACGTGATCATGCCCGGTCAAAAAGTTCAACTCGTCCGCGCGGTGCGCGACGCCTTCGCCCAGGGCAAGCCCGATACGACGCGCTTTCGCGTGACGCCCCCGGACACCACCAACTGGCTGCGCGGCGACACGATCGTGGCGCACTTCGATTCGCTCCCGCCGACCGACACGTCGAAGACGCCGCCCATCAAGCAGCTCGTGGCGAACGGCCACGCGAGCTCGCTCTACCACATCGCGCCCAGCGACAGCACGGAGAAGCGGGCGGCGATCAACTACACGAACGCTCGCACGATCACCGTGGACTTCGATCAGCAGCGCGTGGCGACCATCACGGCGGTCGACTCGGTGCACGGCATGTTCATCGAGCCCAAGACTGACAGCACTGCCGCGAAGCGCACGAAAGCGACGAACGCCGCGCCGAAATCCACGCAACCACCAGCGCCTGCAAAGACGCCGGCCAAACCGCCCGCGGCCGCCGTCGTCCCCCCGCCTCCGAAACGCCCGTGACCGGCCCTTCAGACTCCACCAGCGTTCGGTCGCTCGTCGAGCAGCTCGCTCGCGGCGACCGATCCACGGCCCTCGCCCTGCACGCCGTGATCAGCGCGGCCGACAGCAGCGGCTCCGCCGACCTCGACACCATTGCCCGCGTGTATCGCGACGACCACCTCGGCGCGCTCCGCGCGCTGGGCAAGGATGCCGATCGAGAAGCCGGCCGTCTGAGCCTCGACGAGGTGCGTCACCATCTATCGTCGTCGGTGCTCCCGCGCCTGGCCGGCGACGGCGTCATCGTGCCGCAGCCGAGCGCCGGCGACCCGTGGTCGGCGGTTCGGTTCACCGACCGCGTCTGGAGCTCGATCAGCGCCGCGCGCGACGAGGTCGCCACGGCACTGCGCGAGACCGGCGAGCATGCGAGCGGCGGCGGCGCGCCCGACCTGGCCGGGGGCGCTCCTGGGCACAAGCCGGTGCCCGGCGGCAGCGTGCTGGAGGCGACCGGATTGGTCAAGACCTACCGCCGCCGACGGGTCGTCAACGACGTGGCCCTTCGATTGCAACAGGGGGAGATTGTCGGGCTGCTGGGCCCGAATGGTGCAGGGAAGACGACGACTTTTTACATGATCGTCGGGCTGATCGATCCCCAAGCCGGCAAGATCAGGATGGACGGCGCCGACATCACGTCGATGCCGATGTACAAGCGGGCCAGGCGGGGCATCGGCTACCTTTCACAAGAGCCGTCGATCTTTCGCAAGCTCTCGGTCGAAGACAACATCCTGGCGATCCTCGAGACGCTGGATCTGTCGTCGAGCGAGCGGCGAGCCCGGTTGGAGACGTTGCTGGACGAGCTGAGCATCAAGCATCTGCGCCATAGCAAGGCCTTTGCGCTGTCCGGCGGAGAGCGGCGTCGTCTCGAGATCACCCGGGCGCTGGTGACCCAACCGAAGTTCATGATGTTGGACGAGCCGTTCGCGGGTGTCGACCCCATCGCGGTGCACGACATTCAGAGCATCGTCTCCGACCTTCGGCACCGCAACATCGGCGTGTTGATCAGCGACCACAACGTTGAGCAGACCCTGGACATCGTCGATCGCGCCTACATCATGTTCGATGGACAGGTCAAGGTGTCGGGCACCGTGCGGGAGCTGGTGTTCGACGATACCGTTGCAGACATCTATCTCGGCCCCACGCTGACGGCGCGCCTGCGCGCCCGATTCGCGGCGGCCGATGAAGATAAACCAGGGGAACCGATCGTCACATGAAAGCTGGACTCTCCCAGAACACGCAGCTGAAGCAGGAGCTCAAGATCAATCCGCGCCTGTATCAGGCGATGGACCTGCTCTACATGCCGCTTCTGGATCTTCAACAGCACCTCAAGCAGGAGCTGCTGAACAATCCGTTCCTCGACATGGTCGAGCCGGAGGAAGAGGAGGAGGAGGCTGAAGGGGACGAAGCCACCGAAGCCGAGGCCGCGCCCGAGGAACAGCAGGAAGAGAAGACCAACAACGACGAGATCGACTGGGAAGAGATCCTGCTCGACGGCTTCGACGCCGGCGGACGCCGCGAGGAGCACGAGGAGCGCGAGTACTACGAGCCGGTCACGGTCGACAGCCGCAACCTCGCCGACCACTTGATCGACCAGATCACGCTGCTCGATCTCACGCCGCGCCAGCAGTTCCTCGCCGACGAGTTCATCGGGAACATCAACGAAGACGGCTACCTCGCCTGTCCCCCCGAGCAGGTGCTCAAGAGCGTGAATGAGGAAGTCGAGCGCGCCGCCGAAACGATGGAGCGCGATACCGACGACCTGCCGTTTTACACGATGTCCGAGATCGAGGCGATGCTGGTCATCATCCAGAATCTCGATCCGCCGGGCGTCGGCGCGCGCGACCTGCGCGAATGTCTCATGCTGCAGCTCAAGGAAGCGGGCCTCGAGCAATCCGTGCCCTTCCGCCTCGTGCGCGACTGTTTCGAGGAGCTGATCAACCACCGCTGGAGCGAGATCTCCAAGCGCTTCGGCATCAGCCCCAGCGACGTGCAGAAGGCGGCCGACGAGATCAAGAAGCTCGATCCCAAGCCGGGCCTGATGTATTCGGACGCGAGCGACAACTACATCATTCCCGATCTCATCGTCGACAAGATCGACCAGCGCTACCACGTCTTCTTGAACGACGCCAACCTCCCGCGCCTCAAGCTGAGCCGCGCCTATCAGGAGATCGCGCGCGACAAGAAGAAGTTCGAGGGGGAGAGCAAGGAGTTCATCTCGAGCAAGCTGAATTCCGCGAACTGGATGATCCAGGCGATCGAGCAGCGCCGGCAGACGATGCTCAAGGTCATGAACTACATCGTCGACCGGCAGCGCGAGTTCTTCGAGAAGGGCGTGCAGTACCTCAAGCCGCTCACCCTCCGCGAGGTCGCCGAGGTGATCAACATGCACGAGTCCACCGTGAGCCGCGTGACGAACGAGAAGTTCGTCCAGACGCCGCGTGGCGTGCTGCCGCTCAAGTTCTTCTTCTCCTCCGGACTATCGACGACGCAGGGCGAAGACGTCTCGGCGCGCGGCATCAAGGCGCAAATCGAGAAGCTCGTGTCGGACGAAGACCCGAAGCATCCGCTCACCGATCAGGCGATCGTGAACATCCTCAAGGAGAGCGGCGTCCAGATCGCCCGCCGAACGGTGGCGAAGTACCGCGACCAGTTGGGAGTGCTGTCGGCACGCATGCGCAAGCGAGTATGACCTCCTCTGCAGGAGCGCACTCGGTGACCGGTACGTTCACGCCCCACGCCCCAAGCTCCACGCCCAACGCAACGATCGACGTCTCCGTCCTCGTCCCGGCAAAGGACGAAGCCGAGAACCTGCCCCTGTTCATGGAACAGGCGGCGGCGGCGTTCGCGACCGCGCCGCACCGGTACGAGGTGGTCGTCGTCGACGACGGCAGCACCGATCGCACGTGGGAGGTGCTGCGACAGCTGGCGGAGCAGTACCCGTTTCTGCGGCTCGCGCGACATCGTGCGCGCCGCGGCATCGCCGACGCGCTGCGCACCGGCTACCTCGCGGCGCGCGGCGACGTGCTGGTTTTCTATCCGGCCGATCTCCAGTTCAAGCCCGAGGACATTCCGCGCCTCGCCGCGCCGATCCTCGCCGGCGACGCCGACATGGTCACGGGCTTCAAGGAAGGGAAGTACGAGAAAGCGTTCGTCTCCCGCATCTACAATGGCCTGAGCCGGCTACTCTTCCACGTGCCGGTGAAGGATTTGAATTCCGTAAAGGCCTACCGGCGCGAGATCATGGACGGCTTGCCGGTGCGCCCCGACTGGCATCGCTACATGATCGTGATCGCCGCGGCGCAGGGCTTCACGGTCACCGAGATCCCGGTGCCGCTGTACCCGCGGCACGCCGGCAAATCGAAGTTCGGCCTGTCGCGCATTCCGGTCGGCGTGCTCGACATGCTCGCCGTGTGGTTCGAGCTGCGCTTCGGCCAGAAGCCGCTGCTCGCCTTCGGCATGCTCGGCGCCGGGTTGTTCGCCGTGGGCACGCTGTCGGGGCTCATCGCCCTCGGCGTGCTCCTCTACGACGGCGTCGGCTATCGCTCGGTGTGGACGATCATCACCACCTGTCTGATCGTCGGCAGCATCTTCTTCGCGACAGGTCTGCTCGGCGAACAAATCGCCGGCCAACGCGCGCAACTCCGCGAAATTCGACGGCAGCTCGACGAATTGAGCGCCGCTCGCATCATAGATCGCTGAATTCATGAAAGTCCTTTTCCTCACGCACTCGTTTCCCCGCATGCCCGGGGACGCCCCCGGATCGTTCGTCCTCCGGCTCGCCACGGCGCTGCGCGCCGAGGGCGTCGAGACGAGCGTCGTCGCGCCCGCCGCGCCGGGCTTGGAGCATCACGACCGGATCGAGAACATCCCGGTCGAGCGCTTCCGCTACGCGCCGCGCAAGTACGAGACGCTCGCCTACGGCGGCAACATGGCCACGCAGGTGCAAGCCTCGTGGAGCGCGAAGGTCACGATGCTCGGCTTCCTCGGCGCGGAGTTCCGCACGGCGGTGCAGGCCCGCCGCGAGTTCGAGCCCGACGTGATTCACGCGCACTGGTGGTTTCCGAATGGGCTCGTCGGCACGTGGCTCGCGAAGATGGCGAACAAGCCGCTCGTGACGACGCTGCACGGTACCGACGTGCGCCTCGCGCGCACGGTGGCGTTCGCGCGCCCCGGCTTCCGTCATGTGATGAATCACTCGACTGCCGTCACCGCCGTGTCGCGCTGGCTCGCGTCCGAGGCGCAGCAGGTGGTGTCGTCGCCGGCGCCGGTCGTTGCGCCCATGCCCGTGGCCGCCGAGCTGTTCACGCCTGGCGGAACGCGCGAGCGAAACCGGCTGCTGTTCGTGGGACGGCTCAACAAGCAGAAGGGCATCGAGCTGCTGCTCCACGCCGTGAGCCGCGTTCCGGATTCATCGATTCATCTCGACGTCGTGGGCGACGGCGACGACCGTGACGCGCTGCGGGAGCTCGCGCAGGCGCTCGGCATTGGCGATCGCGTGCACTGGCACGGCTCGTTGCCGCAGCCGAAGCTTGCCGATTTCTATCGCACCGCGGCCGCGCTGGTCGTGCCGTCGGTGGGAGAAGGCCTCGGACTCGTCGCGGTCGAAGCGCAGCTGTGCGAGACGCCCGTCGTCGCCTTCGACTCGGGCGGGCTGCCGGATATCGTGCAACACGACCGCACGGGTATCTTGGTGAGCGACGTCGACGCCGGTGCGCTCGCCGCCGCGCTGGTCTCGCTGCTCGAGCGTGACGACCGGGGCGCCGCGTTGGGCGCGGCCGGCCGTCTCCACGCGCTCGCCACCTTTGCCCCCGAGTCGGTTGCCCGACGCTACGCCGACATCTATCGGTCCGCCATCGCCCGCTCGCCGAAGTAAGCGCGCGGGGTGGGTCGCCGCGCAGGTCGTCGTCACGGCGATCGTTCTCTGGTTCGTCGCGCGCGCGCTGTCCGACCAATGGAAGAAGTTTCGCGACGCCCCCGCCATCGAAGTTCATCCGCGATGGGGGATGATCGCGTTCTCCTGCGTCATCGTGCTCGCCACGTACGCGGTGCTCATCGAGACGTGGCGTCGCATGCTCGCGGCGTGGGGCGAACACCTGCCCTTTGGCGACGCAGCGCGCATCTGGTTCGTCTCGAATCTCGCGCGATACCTACCCGGCTTGAATCAGGTGTTCGTGCTCGGGGCGCTGGCCGAGTTGGCGCGGCGCCGGCGGATCTCGCCGGCGGCGGCGACGGGCGCGGCGTTGATCAACACGGCCGTCAACATCGCCTCGGGATTCGTGGTCGCACTGCTGGCTGGTTTCGCGGCGCTCGACGCGCTGTCGGGTGGACACGCAACGCTCGGCATTTGGATCGCGGTGGTTCTTCTCGTCGGCCTGCTGCTGCTCCCGAGTGTCATGCCGTGGCTCCTCGGCCTCGTTCAGCGAACGACCGGCCGCCAGTTGGGTCTCGCGGTGCTGCCACGGAACGCGATCTACGTTTCCCTCGTTGGGAACCTCGTCGCGTGGACGATGTACGGATTGGCGTTCCAGTACTTCGTTCATGGCATCCTCGGGCACGGCGCGGGCTCCATCGCGGACTACGTCGCGGTATGGTCAGCGGCGTACGTAATCGGTTACCTTGCACTCCTGCTGCCCGCCGGGGTGGGGGTGCGCGAAGGCGCGCTCGTGAGCGGATTGACAATGTTGCATTTGGCCACGTTCGGGCCGGCGACCGTCGTCGCCATTTCGGCTCGGTTGTGGCTGACCGTATTGGAGATTCTGCCAGCTCTCATTTACCTGGCGCGAGGCACGCGCCCACGACTTCAGGACACCACACGTCGAGATGGCTCGAACCTCTGATGTGACCGCGACCGCCGCGCCCGAGCTCCCCGCACCGCGACATGCGACCGCCTGGGCATCGCTGGTCTACGCGGTGGCCACGATGCTGCTCGCCTATCCCGCACTCACTGGCGCGTTTCTCGTCAGCCCGATCAGCGATCAATACAAGATCGGGTACGCCTTCCGCGAATTTGCCGCGGCGTCGCTGAAAGCGGGGCACGGTTTTCCGGAGTGGAACTCGTACCTGTTCGGTGGTCTGCCGTATGTCGCGGCGATGCACGGCGACATCTTCTATCCGACGTTCTTGTTGCGGATGATCATGCCGACCGACGTGGCGATGACGTGGGAGTTCGCCATTCATCTCTTCCTCGCCGGCCTGTTCACCTACGGTTTCCTGCGCGCGTGGGGCTTGGGCTTCATGAGCTCATTGATCGGCGGCCTCGCGTACATGCTGAGCGGGCAGATCGCGTCGCTCGCGTCGCCGGGGCACGATGGAAAGCTCTTCGTGAGCGCGCTGTTGCCCGCCGCCCTCTGGCTCCTGGTGCGCGGCGTGCGCGACGGCCGGCGGTGGGCGTGGGGCCTGCTCGCCATCGTGGTGGGTCTCGCGGTCCTCAGCCCGCATCCGCAGCTGCTGCAGTACATGCTGCTCGCCTGCGGATTCTTCGCGCTGTTCCTCGCGTTCGGTGATCTCGACAGCGCCGGCCGGCTCCCGCGCGACGTCGCGCTCAAGCGCCTGGCGTGTGCGCTTGGCGCGGTGATGCTCGGCGGCGCGATCGGCGCCATTCAGTACTGGCCCGTGTTGGAGTATGCGCCGTTCTCGCCGCGCGCGGGCGGACGCGGCTACGATTTCGCCACCAGTTTCTCGATGCCGATCGAGGAGCTGATCAACACGTACCTGCCGCAGTTCAGCGGAATTCTCGATCGCTACTGGGGCCGCAACCAGATTCACTTTCACAGCGAGTACATCGGCGCGGCGGTGCTCGTGCTCGCGGGCGCCGCGTTCGGCGCCGGAACGCGCCGGAGCTTCAGGCGCTTCTGGGTCATCACCGGCGTGGTCGCGCTCTTCTGGGCCCTCGGCGGTGACACACCGTTCTACCGTATCGTCTACGCGCTGCCGATCGGAACGAAATTCTTCCGCGCACCGAGCACGATGTTCTTCGTCGTGTCGTTCGCGGTGGCGGTGTTGAGCGCGCTGGGCGTGGAGCGAATTCTCGCGGGGCGCGTCGGACGGCGCTACGTCATCGGCTGGGTGGGCGCCAGCCTCGCCTTCACCATTCTCATGTCCGTCGGCGCGGGCACGGTCATCATGCAGGCCGTGACGAGCGCGATGGCGGACATGTATCCGCCGGAGCAGCATGCCGCGGCCGTCGATGCGTTCATGCAGCGGGCCAGCGAGAATTCGAGCGCGCTCATTCTCGGCGCCTGGCGATCGTTCTTCGTCGTGGCCATCGCGGGGGCGCTCATCTGGGCGCTCGGGGAGGGAAGGGTCTCGCGCCGCGTGGCGGCGTGGTGTTTCGTCGCGCTCGTCGGCGTCGATTTGTGGAGCATCGAGCGGTTGTATTGGAGATTTTCGCCGCCCGCGGCGCAGCTGTACGCCTCCGATCCCGCCACCGATTACATGGCCAAGGCGCCAGATCCTGGCCGGGTGGTCGTGTTGGAGATTCGCCAGCTCGGCAATCTGGCGCCGCAGGATCCCACGCTCACGGGCTGCTCCGGAGGCACCGGCGGACCGTCGCTCATGGTGCACCGCGTTCGCAACGTGACCGGCTGCCACGGCAACGAGTTTGGCCGCTACCAGCAGCTGGGCGGCTACACCGACGCCACGCAGTCGTATGATCCGGCGCGGTACCTCAGCCCCGCGGGAGCGCGACACGAAAACGTGCACTTCCTGCTCACGAACGCGGCCGACACGGTCATGAGCGTTATTCAAACGCAGTTGCATACGGGGCCGTTCACGCACGTCCTCGGTCCGGTAAAGACCGCGGCCGGTTCCATGGTGCACCTGTATCGCGTCTCGGGCGACAATCCGTTGGCCTGGGTTGCGGCATCCATCGTATCCGGTGATTCCGCGCAAACCTTGGCGACCGTGTTGTCCCCCGACTTCGACCCGCACCGCGCCGCGATCGTCGACGTCGGAAGCCCTGTTGCGACGGTTCCCATCCAGGCTGTCCCCGCGCCGGCGACGACGCGCGCGACCAGCTCGCACTACGAGCCCGGCGCCATCGACATCAACTTGGATCAGCCCGCCTCCAGCGGGCAGGCGCTCGTGGTGTCGGAGAATTACTTTCCGGGTTGGCACGCCACGGCGGACGGCAAACCCGCGGTGGTGGCACGCATGAACTTCAACTTGATCGGCATCGCGCTCCCCGCGGGCGCTCGTTCGGTTCAACTACGCTTCGACGACGCGGCGTACGAGAAGGGGAAGGTGCTCACCCTGGTGGCGCTAGTGTTGGCGCTGGGGCTCTGGGCGTGGGGAGCGGTCGTCGAGCGCAGACGGCCGATCGCACTACCGTCCACGACGTGACGACGTAGTCTCGTATTGCGTTTCACACCCGATTGAGGAGTTGGTTTCATGCAGTCAGCTTTGTCTCGTTCTCGCCTTCTATGCGCCGCCACCTTCGGCGCCGCGTTGACCGTACTCGCCGCCTGTGGCGACTCGGGTCCCAAGAAGGACATCACGCCCGCGACGATCACGCCCAGCACGACCGACACGCTCCGCGCCACCGCCGGCTCGGCGGTGAACACCGTGTTGACCGTCACCGTGAAGAACGCGGCGGGCGACCCCGTCGATAGCGCGCTCGTGACCTTTGCGGCCAGTGCCGGCGGCGGTGCTGTCAGCAATCCGAGCTCACGGACCGACGCGACAGGCAAGGCGTCGACCAGCTGGACGCTCGGCAACACAGCGGGGGTACAGACCGTGACGGCGACGTCCGGCACGCTGACCACGACCTTCACGGCCATTGCCGCGGCATCGACAGCCGCGACGGTCGCCAAGCTCGCCGGCGATGCGCAGACCGCGGCCGCCAGCGCGAACGTGGCCGTGGCGCCGTCGGTCAAGGTCACCGACAAGTTCGGCAACGGCGTGTCCGGTGTGCTCGTCACCTTCAGCGTCGCGTCGGGCGGCGGAGCGGTGACCGGTCCACTGGTGAACACCGATGCGAATGGCGTGGCGACGGTCGGCAGCTGGAAGCTGGGACCCGCCATTGGCCCGAACTCACTCACCGCGACCGCGACCGGATTGACGGCCGTCACCTTCAGCGCGACGGCATCCGCCGGAGCGGCGACGCAAGTCGTGTTCAGCTCGGCCGCGCCAACGCTCAACATTGGCCAGACGGCCACCGTGGTCGCTCAGGTGAAGGACGCGAACAACAACGTCGTCACCGGCGCCGCGCTCACGTACTCGAGCGCCAACACGAATGTTGCCACGGTCGGTGCGTCGACCGGTGTGGTGACCGGCGTGGCTGGCGGAACGACGACGATCACCGCCACGTCGGGCACGTTGACGGCGCAGCTTGCGGTGAGCGTCATCGGGCACGCCGCGGGAGCCGTGCTCGGCACCGTCGCGATGACCAGCTCCATCGGCGGCATTGCCGCGGCGGGGAACACCGCGTACGTCGCGCGCTCGACGGCGAGCGCCGTGGGGGTCGTCGACCTGCCGTCGGCCACCCTCACGACCAGCATCGATCTCGCCGCGCGCACGGTGGACGTCGCGGCGAACTCCGCCGGCACGCTGGTGGCAGCGGCGACGAGCGGACCGAATCTCGTCTGGTTCATGAACGGATCGACGAACGTCCGCACCGACTCCATCGAGCTCCCGGCCGCGCCGGTCAAGTTGGCGATGACGTCCACGGGCACGAAGGCGTACGTGGACCTGAACAACTTCTCGCTTCAGGTGATCGACGTCCCGAGCCGGACCATCACGACGACCATTCCGGTCGGCGGCACGGTCACGGCAATGAAGATCGGCGCGGGCGACACGCTCATGTACGTCGCGACGAAGCTGGGCGCCCTGTACGAGATCTCGATCGCGACGAACGCGATCAAGCGCCAGTTCAGCCTCGGGCTGACCACGATCGTTGACCTCGCCGTCGCGCCGAACGGCAAGACCTTGTACGTCACCGACGGCACGTCGAACGTGACGATCGTGCGGCTGGCCACCGGCGGCATGGCGGATGGCATCGTCGGCTTCGGCGGCAGCGTGTCGGCCGTGGGCGTCCCGCCCGACGGCGGGGCACTGTGGGCTGCCTATCCCGGCGTGATGAGCATCATCCCGATCATCAACGGGGCGTTCGACATCCAGACCACGACGGCGGTGGCCGGCATGAACGCGTCGCAGATCGTCTTCAACCGGCTGGGAACGTTGGCCGCGGTCGCCGACGTGTCGGTCAACCAGCTCATTGTATTCAAGTAGACTATGACCGGTTCGCACGAGGCGGGTTCTGTCGGACAGGGCCCGCCCCGTGCGGGTGGGGAGCGGGCCCTGATCATCGTCCCGACGTACAACGAGCGGGAGAACATCGCCCGTCTCATCGAGACGGCGCTGGCGCAGGACGGCCGTCTGGAGATCCTCGTCGTCGACGACGGGTCGCCCGACGGAACCGCCGAGATCGTCGATCGGATCATCGCGGCGAATGGGCGCGTCCACATCCTGCGGCGCCCGCGGAAGCTGGGGCTGGGAACGGCGTACATCGCCGGCTTCCGCTGGGCGCTCGAGCGCGGCTACGACTACGTGTTCGAGATGGACGCCGACTTTTCCCACGACCCAGCGCACCTCCCGGACTTTCTCCGCGCCATCGAAGGGAACGACCTCGTCCTCGGCTCCCGCTATCGCGAAGGGAAGGTGACGGTCGTCAACTGGCCGATCGCTCGGCTCATTCTGAGCTATTTTGCAAACGTGTACGCTCGCGCGGTCACCGGGCTTCCGGTGTGGGACGCGACCGGCGGCTTCAAGTGCTTTCGCCGAGAAGTCCTGGAATCCATTGACCTGTCGAAGGTTGTATCGAACGGGTACATGTTCCAGATCGAGATGAGCTTTCGGGCGTGGAAGCGCGGATTTCGCATCGTCGAGATCCCGATCGTCTTCGTGGACCGCACCGAAGGCCAGAGCAAGATGTCCAAGTCCATCATGTGGGAAGCCATGTGGATGGTCTGGCGGCTGCGGTGGTGGGGCATCACGAAGCGGTATTGACCTCAACATTTGAGGGGAAGCGATGATTCCTGCCGGCCGGTCGTTTTACAAGATGAGCGGGTCGGGGAACGACTTCGTGGTCGTCGACGCCCGGCATGAGCCTCGGGGCGAGCTCGGGCAGACCGAGGTCATTCAACGCATCTGCGCGCGCGGAACCGGAGTCGGAGCCGACGGAATCGTCTTCCTCGAGCCGTCCAGCGCCGCGGCGATCCGGCTGACCTACCTGAACGCCGACGGCTCGCGGGCGGACCTCTGTGGCAACGCCACGTTATGCACCACCCGGCTGTCCGTCGAGCTCGGGGTAGGCGCTCCGGATGGGTTCGACATCGAGACAGACTCCGGCATCGTGGCGGCCAGGATCAGGGCGGGCCAGCCAGAGATCGACCTCCAGCCAGTTCACGGCGTTCAGGAAGAGGCGCATGGAATCCACCGGGAGCTGGGCGAGCTGCGGATCGGGTTCGCGCTGGTCGGCGTTCCGCACCTGGTCATCCTGTGCGACGACGTCTCGACGATCGACGTCGTGGGCCGTGGCCGGCCGCTCCGGCACCATCCGTTGATGACCCATGGAGCCAACGTGAACTTCGTGTCGCCGAGCCTGGACGGGCGGTGGCGGATGCGGACGTACGAGCGGGGTGTGGAGGCCGAGACGCTCGCGTGCGGGAGCGGATCGGTGGCATCGGCGATTCTGCTGACGGCGTGGGGCGAGGCGAGCGGAACCGTCGAGCTGGAAACTAGCTCCGGCCGCGTCCTGTCGGTGCGACTCAATCGTGACGGGGATATGTGGATTCCCAGCTTGAGCGGCGAAGGACGGGTGGTATATCAAGCACAACTTTCAGAGGTCTGACCTAAATCGTTGGCAGGGAGTGCGTTAGGCGATTTGGTCGGAAATAGGGGCTCCGCAGGCAACTGAGTTGTCCACAGGATTTCCCCGGGTGTAGTTTACATAATACATCTTATACGAACTAACTGAACCGGCGACAGAAAGGCGCCAACCGAAGCTGGCGCCTTGATGCTCCTAAAGACTGTCTCTCTGGTGTCGCTGCTGCGAACCGCCAGAACCTACTTGCTCGCCACCTTCGCCGTCAGCTCACCCAGCCGAACCCGCGCCTCGGCAGCCATCGTCGAATACTTGGGGTCGGTGGACATGTCCGTCCAGATCTGGCGAGCCTTGGCCGTGTCGCCGGCGGTCTGGTAGGCCCGCGCGGCCTTGGCGCGCTGGAAGGCTTTTTCGGTCTCGTAGCCGGTCGCGTCGGCGGCGCTCTCGTACTGCTTGGCGGCGTCCGTCAACTTGCCCATCTGGGCATACCCATCGCCCTCGAGGCTCCGGACGGTGGGCTCGACGCCGTTCGCGGCGCTCGTTCCCGAGACCTTCTGAAGGATCGAGATGCCGTCCTGGAACTTGCCGGCATCGTAGTCGATCTGCGCCAGAAGCATGGCGGCCTCGACACCGGCCGAGGTGCTGGCGTACTTGGCGAAGACCTTCTGCAGGTCGGTCTGGGCCAGCGGCAGGTTGCCCGCGGTCATCGACTGCTTGGCGGTCATCAGCGCCTTCTCGGCGTTGGCGGCCTGAAGCTGCTTGGACCGGCCGTAGAACCAGAACCCGGCGCCGGCCACGACGATCAACACCGCTCCGCCGGTCAGCATCCTGGCGTTGATCCGGGTCCAGTCGACGAACGTTTGGGCACGATCCGCCGCGGCGGACTCGGCATCGGGACGAATGCTTGTCATGTCTCTTCTGTTGGTGAGCCAGTCGTGAGTACCCCTGGCGTGACTCGAACACGCGGCCAACGGTTTAGGAAACCGCTGCTCTATCCATCTGAGCTACAGGGGCAAGATCTTCATGGTACCTCGGCTGCCGTTCGACTCGACACGTCACGGCGGCCAACGCCACGTAGGTCCCTGCTCCGGCGCTACCGCCAATCCATGGATAGACGCGTGTTCGACAGCCTACAAACATACCTTGAGGACTTCGGTCCACGCAATTCCGTCGCTTGACCGGTGCGGGCTTGGCGGCCAGGGTTCAGCGATCTCGATGAAATGGAGGCGGGAGCCTGGAGTCGCGAACGCTCAGACGATCTGCGATGGTGGCTGCGATGCTCGGCGCCGCGGCTGGAGTCGCGCTGCTGGCCGGTACCGTTGCCTGGAATCGCGCGACCGAAGGCACCATCGCGCGCCTCGGCGGCGTGGCGCGAGGTCTTGCGCATGAGACCCATTCGTGGCAGGAGCTCGCGTCGCTTCCGGCGCCTGTCGGCCGCTACTTCCAATTTGCGCTCAGTCCCGGCCAGTTGCTGATCCGGCACGCGCACATCACGCAGCACGGCACGTTCGCGCGGCGTCCGAATACCTGGGAGCCGTTCACTGCCGCCGAGGACTTCTCGGTCGGTCCACCGGGGTTCGTCTGGGATGCGAGGATCGGGATGGCTCCAGTCTTCGGGACGCGCGTGCGCGATAGCTACGTCGCCGGCGTCGGAGCGGTGCGCGCCTCCGTGGCTGGCCTCGTCACGGTCGCCAACCAGACCGGAACGCCCGAGTTGGCGTCGGGCGCACTCCTTCGCTACCTGGCCGAGGCTGTGTGGCTCCCCACGGCACTTCTGCCAAGCCAGGGCGTTCGATGGACCGCGATCGACAACCGCTCAGCACGTGCCGCGCTCACCGACGGCGCCACGACGGTTTCCATGGATGTCTCGTTCGCTTCCGACGGAGGCATTCGCACGATCACCGCGATGCGCTATCGAGACGTGAACGGCCGGCCGGTGCTCACGCCGTGGGAAGCCCATTTCTCCGACTACGAGCGCGTCAACGGGATGCGAGTGCCGCACTGGGGTGAAGTCGGCTGGGTACTGGCCGACGGATGGTTCCCGTACTGGCGCGGCACGAACGTCACGTGGCTGTTTCAGTTCGATCCAGCCGCGCCGCGCTGAGGGCGTCGTCGAGATTGCCGAAGACGTTCTCCGGGCCGATTTCCTCGAGCACCGGAGAGCCTGACAGCGCGGCGAGCGGTTGTCGTTGCACGTCGGCGAGTAGCACGCGCGTTCCGTCGCCGCGCGTGCGATGGACGACGTCTCTCAAAGCATGCATTCCGGTGGAATCGAGCGCGTGGACCTGGCGCATGCGGATGATCAGGACCTTCGGCTTCCGGGCGACTCGTGCTAGCGTGTCCTTGAACGCCTCGGCCGCGCCGAAGAAGAACGGGCCGTTGATCTCGTAGACTTCGACACCGGGCGGAATCGAGCGGCGGCTTACCGCATCGGGATCGGCGTCGCCGTCGTCCGTCGCGTCGTCGAGCTCGCGAGTGACGTCGCTGACATCGGTCACCTCGGCCATCCGGCGAATGAAGAGAAACGCGGCGAGCACCATGCCGACCTCGATCGCGACCGTGAGGTCGACGAGCACCGTGAGTAGAAACGTCGTGAGCAGCACCGCGACGTCGCTCTTGGGCGAGCGCAGCTCCGAACGAAACGCCCGCCACTCGCTCATGTGGTAGGCAACGACGACGAGAATCGCTGCGAGCGCGGACATCGGGATGAGCGACGCCCACCGGCCGGCGACGAGCGTGATGACGAGCAGCGTCAGCGAGTGTACCATGCCGGCGACGGGAGTCCGGCCGCCGTTCTTCACGTTCGTCGCCGTGCGCGCGATCGCGCCGGTTGCAGGAATGCCGCCGCACAGCGCCGAAGCGATGTTGGCGATTCCCTGCGCGACGAGCTCCACGTTGGAGCGGTGGCGGCTGCCGATCATCCCATCGGCGACGACCGCCGAGAGCAGCGATTCGATCGCCGCGAGCATCGCGATGGTGAATGCCGGACCGACGAGCGATGTGATCTGCGCGACCGTCAGGTGTGGGATCTGCGGATGCGGGAGTTGCGCGACGATCTGTCCGAACCTCGAGCCGATGGTCTCGACAGGGAGGTGGAATACCTGGACGATCGCGGTGGCGACAATCAGCGCGACGATTGAGCCGGGCACACGCCGCGTGATTCGCGGCCAGCTGACGATGATCGCGAGCGACAGGATCGAGATGCCGATTGCCGACGGGTTCACACTTGCGGCATGCGCGGCGAACGACTGCCACTTCGCCAGGAACTCGGCGGGGACCGCGCCCATCTGGAGACCCACAAAGTCTTTGATCTCACCGGAGAAGATGATGACCGCGATTCCACTCGTGAACCCCGTCGTCACCGGATGCGGGATGAACTTGATCGCCGCGCCGAACTTGGCGATGCCGAAGATGATGAGAATGACGCCGGCCATGAGCGTCGCGACGATCAGACCGTCGATGCCGTACTTCTGGACGATGCTGTAGACCACGACGACGAACGCGCCCGTGGGGCCGCCGATCTGCACGCGCGAGCCGCCGAGCGCGGAGATGAGAAATCCTGCAATGATCGCCGTCCACAACCCTCGATCGGGCGAAACGCCGCTCGCAATCGCGAAGGCGATTGCGAGCGGCAGTGCGACGATTCCAACGATGACCCCCGCTCCGAGGTCGGCGAACAGTTGTTGTCGCGTATAGCCGCGGAGCGTGGTGGCGAGCTTGGGAACGAGCATCAGAACGCGACCGTTCCCCCGGCCATGAATCCCTTGAACGCGCCGCCGTGCCGGATGTCGGTGATCGGGAAGTCCATGTATTTCTGATGCACCCACTCGAGCTTGGCGAGCACGTTCGGCGTGACGAACCATCCGCCGCCGAGCTGGTAGCGAGTTACGCTTTGTGTGTCGCCGCGGTTCGGAATCAACTCGCCGGACAGCGTGTTGTATCGGCCGCCGACGTAGAACTTGTTGCTCGCCAAGCGATACAGGCCTTCATATACGTTGTGATGCAGGGTGCGAAGCTTTGGCTCGGTGAACGCGCCGCCGGTTGCCGTCTCGAAGTTCCCGAAGAATTCGGCATTGCCGACCTTCACGAACGGGTTGACCACTTCGGCATTGACCTTGTTCGAGAAGCCGGGGCGAATCTGTCCGGACCAGGCATTCGTCGTCTCGCTCGACCCGGTGTTCTCCAGAATGTCGTAGTACGCCGAGCCACCGCGGTCGCCCGTATACAGCGTGTTGCTCGCCGACTTGTTGTTCGCGTAGAACGACCCGGTGAGACGGACGCGAACGTTTTCAGCGATCTGCTCGTCGAAGCCGAGCTTGCCGATGACGGCCATCGACCGGGTTTGCGGTGCCGTGACCTGTCCGTGCACTTCCCCGCCGGTCGCCGCCAGCATGGCGAGGAGGCCGTCGGCGCGAACGTAAGCTTCGGCGCCGATCTCCGTGGTGAACGCGTCGAGGATCGTGTTGCCGACGAAGGGATTGAACATGCCGTTTCCGTTGTCGGTGCGCCGGAAGTGTTGGTCGCCGTAGTTGATCTCGAAGTGGCCGACGCGAAGTGTGGTGTACTTCATGATCTTCGCCAACAGCGCGTTGTCGATCGGCGAGTCATCGATGAGGACGAAGCCGTCCTTGACCCACGTCTCCTGGTGATGGCGCGCCGAGAGGTAGCTCGTCATTTGCACGCGAATACCCTTGGCGAGCTGCGCGTTGAGATACAGGTTGGCGACCGCGTTATTGAAGCCGTGTCCAATGGTCATCAGCTGATTCTGATTGACGCCGGCGACCATGAGCGGCTGCGCGGCGTTGCCGTGCTGCAGGCCTTGCCATTCCTGCGTGAATGCGGCGCCAAGGCTCAGGTTCACGCCGGTGAACTTCGCGGTGTCGTTCTTCGGCGGCTCGAAGAGGTTCACACCGCGTTCGTCCATCGGTCGGATGTGCTGGATCGTGACCGGCATCTGCGCCGCTAGCGGGAACGCAATGGTGACGAACAGCGCCACGGCGGTGCAACGCGTGCGATTGAGCGAGCTAGTCATACGACGTGTCCTCGTGGGTCGATGGGCGAACTTTCACTCCCATGAGGTTAGGCTTTCCCGACAGGAGCCACAGTCGGGGTTGATGCGGATCGTTGCGTCAGGGAATACCGGACGGATGTGTGCTCAGAGCGGCGCGATCGGCAGCGCAATGGAGAAGGTGCTCCCCTGCCTCGCGGCGCTATGCACTTCGAGCACTCCGCGATGCGCGTCCACGATGCCTTTGGCGATCCAGAGACCAAGTCCCGTGCCGGGCGACCGCGATCCGCTCGACGACTCCCAATATCGATCGAACACGTGCGGCTGCATCTCGACGTCGATACCGGCGCCGTTATCGGACACGGAGAGCACGACCGAGCCGTCGCGCCGCTCGACGGTGAGAACGATCTCCCCGCCCCGCGGCGTGAACTTGATTGCGTTTCGGATCAAGTTGCTCAGCACCTGCACGATCCGCGCGCCGTCGGCAGAGACCAACGGCAGCTCATCCGGCGTGTCGGTCCGAATGGTGATGCCATGCTCCGCCGCTTCGACCTCGAACATGTGTAGCGCCTGCTGCACGAGCTCCGCTGGATTCTGCGGCTGGATCGCGAGTGATAGCTGGCCGCGCTCGATGCTGGCGACGTCCACGAGATCTTGAATGAGACGATTCATCCACTCCGTGGACTCGCCGATCGTCGCGAGGAGCGCGCGGCGTTTTTCGGCGTCCTGCGGAGGATCGTCGCGCAGGACCCGGGCGCACATTGCGATGGCGCTGATCGGATTGCGGAGATCGTGTGAAACGACGCTCAATACGTCGTCCCGCGCGCGATTGGCCTGCTGTGCCGCGGCATACAGCCGCGTGTTCTGGAGCGTTGTCGCCGCCGCGGCGGCGAACTTGTCGGCAAGCGCACGGTGCTCGGGTGTAAACGAGCATCGCGGGTCGGCCGCGATCAACGTCAGCACCACGCGCGTATCGTCCGAGGCGGCAAGCGGAAGAATGAGCAGCGAGTGCGCGCCTAACGCGCGCCAGTGCGGGATTGCCGCGGGATCTTCGTTCCCGTCGAACCAATCGTCATCCATCGCGGTGACGAGCTCACGGCGCTCGCGACGAATCGCGTCGACGATGGGCGACGGCGAATCCCAGGTCATGTGATGCGCCGCGAGTGCGCGCAGCGCCGGTGTCAACGACTCACGCTGGCTCGCGCTCGGCAATCGGCGAAAGGAATTGCCCGCCACGATGTCGACGAGACAGGCGTCGGCCAACCGCGGCACAGGCAAATCGGCGATCGCCTGTAGGGCCGCCTCGACGTCGAGCGATCGAGCGAGCGTCGCCGATGCGGCAGCAAGAAATCGTTCGTCCTGCTCGGCGCGCCGGCGATCCGTGATGTCGCGGAGCACGACGGTAAACAACATGCCGTCGGGCGCGATCAGCTTGGAGATCGAAGCTTCGGCGGGAAACTCGGTCCCGTCGCTGCGAAGACCAAAGATCTCTCGCCGCTCACCCATGCGTCGTGCTCCTTCAGGGGCGCGCGCGAATCCCTCCATTTGTCCGTCATGTCCGGCACGGTAGCGAGCGGGGATCAGCACACCCAAGTGCCGCCCAATCGCCTCGGATGCGCTGTATCCGAAAATCTGCTCGGCGCCGCGATTGAAATGGACGATGCGCTGCGACGGATCGACGGAGATGATCGCGTCCGCGGCGATGGCGAGGATGCCGGAGAACTTGGCCTCGGATAGCCGAAGCGCTTCGTCGAGCTGCTCCCGCCTGCGCACACTCTCTTCGAGCGAGGCCTGTCTGCGGAGCGCGACGCTCACGGCGACGACGCCCACGAGGAGGGCGCCCAACCGAATCCAGGTGCGGACGCCGCCCGTGCCGAGCTCGCTCAACGAGAGCGCGAACGGCAACACGAGAGCAGCGACGGCGATCCAGAGGACGCCGCGAAGGGAGCGTGCGTGCGCGAAGGGCATGAACCGTGAGCCGGAGTGTGCCGAAGGCCGCCCGTTGCGATCAGGTCTGGGTCAGGAGGCCGAGCTTCAGCGCAAGTTGAACATAGTCCGAGCGGTGGCCGAGCCCAAGTTTTTCGTGAATGCGTTGCTTGTACGTATCGACGGTCTTCGGGCTGATGAACAGGCGCTCGCCGATTTCCGGAGCGGAGTAGCCCTGCGCAACGAGGCGCAACACGTCGCGCTCGCGCTCGGTCAACTTCTCGAACTGCTCGCGCTCCGTCTTGACCGGGTCCTTCTTGGTCAGGTTCTTCGCGAGCACGCGCGCCGCGGACGGCCGAACGTACACGTCACCATTCGCGACCGCGCGAACCGCGTCGACGAGCTCTCGATCGGCGACACTCTTCATGAGATATCCGGCCGCGCCGGCCTGCATGAGCGGCACCAGATACTCCTCCTCGGTGTGCATCGTGAGGACGAGCACCCGAGCCGTCAGTCCCTTTTCAGCGATCTCCTTCGTCGCTGCCGTCCCGTCGAGATCGGGCATCGACAGATCCATCACCACGACGTCCGGCTTCAACCGCTCGGCGAGATCGACGGCTTCGCGACCGGTCTTTGCCTCACCAACGACCTCAATGTCACGGGCGACGCCGAGTACCGCCTTGAGTCCGGCGCGCACCACTGCATGGTCGTCGGCCAGCACGACTCGGATCGTATCCCCCGTCATGTGTATCTCCTAACGCCGATTTCCTGCGCCGCCGACACCGGGACCGAAGCGATGACCGTCGTGCCACTTCCCTGCCCGGTGAGGATGTCGAGCGATCCGTCGGCGAGGGACATGCGCTCTCCCATCGAGAGCAGGCCGATGCCAGCGCGTCGCTTGCGCGCGTCCTGCAGGTCGAAGCCTCTCCCGTCGTCGTGGACCTCGAGGCGTGCCGAGCGCTCGTCGGACGACAGTACGATGCGAACGGAGCGGGGCGATGCGTGTCGTATCGCGTTGCGTACGGCCTCCTGCGCGATGCGATACAGCGACGCAGCGATGTTGCCGGGCAATCGCTGCCGCGCGGCAACCAGATCCACGTCGATGTCGATGCCGCTCCCCCGTGACGAATCGCGCGCGAGCTTTTGCAGCGCCGGGCCGAGTCCCAGGTCGTCGAGCACGTGCGGATACACGGCGTGGGAGAGAAGTCGCACCTCTTCGGTGATCTCTTCCGCGGAGTCACGCGCGGCGAGGAGGCGCTCCGCCAGCGCGGGATCGGTGCAGTCCCGCGCTGCGGCGGACACCTCGAGCAGCAGACCGGCGAGCCGCTGCGCCGTGGAGTCGTGCAGCTCACGCGCGATCGCGGCGCGCTCGCGATCGCCGACCTCGATGACTTCGGTGGCCAACGCGCGCATCCGCGCGCGGTCGGCCACGAGCTCGTCGAGCAGCGTGTTGAGCATTACACCGACGCGCACCAGGCCGTGGTCGGCCACCGCCGACTGTCCAACTCGCGCGCCGTAGTCGCCGTGCCAGAGGCGGGTGGCAACGTCTTCCAATTCGCGAATTGGCCGCAGCGCGATCGTGGCGGCAATGAAGTGGAGCGCGCTCGCGCCGACGACGACCAGCACGATGATCGCCGGCTCGGCGGTGCGCAACGCGAGCCAGGCGATGCCCAGCAACGCTACGCCGGCGAGGTTCGCCCCGATGAGCTTGGCGGCGAGCGGCGCGCGGAGCGCAACGAGCTCGACGCTCTGCCCGCGACTGGCGGCGCCAGCCTCACCGAAAAAGCGCGGGATCGAGAGAGGTGTCGTGTGAGCGCTCATTGAGAGAATGGTCCACTACGCCTGAACCACGAGCGCCGTGACCATTCCGAACATACCATGTTCCGACTCGGCGTGCGGCAGGATGTGGCAATGGAAGGCCCACGTCCCCGGATTGTTGCAGTTGACGATGACGTCCCAACGCTCGCCCGGCGCGATGTTGAGGGTGTCACACCGCCAGGGCGCCGGTACCGGCCAGCCGTCCTTGGTGACGACCGTCATGTGCATGCCGTGCAGATGCATCGGGTGGATCATCATGCCTTCGTTCATGAAACGGATGCGCAGTTTTTGTCCGAGCTTCGCGACGATCGGCTCCGTGGCCGGAAAGCTCTTGCCGTTGAAGGTGTAGCCGTGCGCGCCGTCGTTGAGGATGAGCACCTGATCGACGTCCGGCCGATCGTAGGCCGCCTTCACCTTCGGCTCAACGATCAGCGCACCGAGCAAACCCAGGCCGACCTGCTTGGCCGAGTTGTGGTGCGAGTGATACATGTGCGATCCGGCGTTTGGCACCGTGAACTCGTACGTGTACGACTCACCCGGCTTGACCGGCTGTTGCGTGATGAACGGCACGCCATCCTGATCGTTCGGCAACTCGAGTCCGTGGCAATGGATCGCCGTGGATTCGGGAAGGTTGTTGTGCAGCACGAGTCGCACGCGATCGCCTTCGCGCACGCGAATCTGCGGGCCCGGCACCTGTTCGTTGTAGGCCCACGCCTCGACCATGTGGCCGGGCTCCGTCTCCCACTGAATCTTGCTCGCCGTGAGCTCGAAGATCTTGATGCCCTTTTCGATGCGTGGTGCGAGGACCTGGTTGCCCTTGCCGGCGGTCTTCGCCGGAAAGGCTTTGATCCCCTTTTCGTGCATCGCGTCCATTGCGTCAGCAGCGGATACGGCTTTCACCGCGTCGTGCGCGCCCATCGCGCCGCTAGTCGCGGCGCCGGCCTGCGCGACGACCGGAGGACGAGCGTCTGCCGCGCTGTTGCAGGCCGTGCCCACGCCGGCGACGAGCGCCGTCAACGCGCTATTGCGGAGGAAGTGGCGCCGGTCGGTGGTTTTCTCCAGCAACGCGGTCGTTCGGTCCAACATCGATTTATCAGACATTTCGTGAGCTCCGTTCAAAGCGTTCGAGGTACGTGTGAAGGGTACCGGTGTGGCCTGTCCGGGTCCGTCGGGCAGACAAGGGAAACGCGAACGGGGAATCCCTGACGGTAGATCAGGGATTCCCCGAGACGTCCAGCCGTCGTGGAGCTACGGCTGGCCGGCCGCGGCCGCGATGGCCTTGGCTCCGATCGTGAGCTCGAAGTTGACCTTCACTTCGTTGCCGGTCTTGAGCGTTCCGAAGAGCGCGGTAGGCGGCTTAATACCGTAGTCGGTCATCTTGATCGGCACGGTCCCCTTCGCCGTGACGCTGCCGTCGGGCATACGCGTGGCCGTCACGTCCATCGTCACCGGATTCTCCTTCCCCGCAACGGTGAGCGTTCCCACCGTGTGCAGCGTGAAGGTGTCCTTCATGTCACCTTGCACCGCGTCGAACGTAGCGAGGATGTAGGTGACTTCCGGAGAGCCGTCGTTGGCCTTGAGCGCTTTGTACATGTTGTCGTCCATGCCGCCGCCGTGACCACACTTGAGCGAGCGCACGGGCACCTTGACCTGAACTTTCTTGAGCGACTTGGCGGGAGCCGCGCTGAGCGACTGTGCGGCCGCGGCATCGACGTCGATCGCGGCATCGACCTTCTCGGCCTTGCAGCTCCAGCCATGCAAGTTGGACGTGCCCTCGATCCACAATTTGCTGTCGGCACCGACGACGAGGCGTGCGTCTTGCGCGCGGGCGGTGGTGCTAATGAGCGCGAGCAGCACGGCTCCCACGAGATGCGGTCTGGTCATTTTCTACTCCCTCGAAACTCGATTTCCGCTTGCGCCAGACGGCGCTGTGAGGGGAGTGATCGGCTTGAGAGGAAGAGTAGAATTGCCCGACTCGCGATTCTGTCGGGGGGTGCGCGGAACCCGCGTGGGGTGAACCACGCGGGCCGAAGGAGGAAACCCTTACTCGTACCGCAGCACGCTACTCGTAGCGCAGCGCTTGAATTGGATTGAGCGCCGCCGCCTTTCTCGCCGGGTAGTAGCCGAAGAACATGCCGACCGCACCGGAGAATCCCACGGCGATGCCCACCGCCGAGATCGGCGTCGCGGTTGCCCACCCGGTCAGGTGACCGAGCAGCGCGGCGCCGCCGTACCCCACGCCCAGTCCCACGATGCCGCCGAGGAGGCTCATGACGATGCTCTCGACGAGGAACTGCGTGAGCACGTCGCTTCCCCGTGCGCCGATCGCCATGCGAATGCCGATCTCGCGCGTCCGCTCCGTGACCGACACGAGCATGATGTTCATGATGCCGATGCCGCCGACGATGAGCGAGATCGACGCGATGGCCGCAAGCAAGCCGGACATCACCTTCGTGGTGCTGCTCATCGCGTTCGCGATCTCGGTCTGGTTGCGCACGGTGAAATCGTCGGGCGCTCCGTCGAGCCGGTGTGAGTCGCGCATGATCGCCGACGTCTCGTCCTGCGCGGCGGCCATGTCGTCGGCCGACGCCGTGGAGACAAGAATTTGTCCGATGCGCACGTTGCCGCTCAGCCGCGTCTGCGCCGTGCTGTACGGCACGAGCACCGCGTCGTCCTGGTCCTGGCCGCCGGCGTTCTGACCCTTCGCCTCCATGACACCCACGACGGTGAACGGCACCTTGCCGATCTGAATCTGCGCGCCGACAGGATCGGAATCGCCGAAGAGATTCTTCACGACGGTTGCGCCAAGCACGGCCACCTTGCGCGACGACTTCACATCCACGTCGCTGAAGAACGCGCCGGAGCTCGGGGTCCAGTTGCGGATCTCCGGAAAGTCGACCGACACGCCGCTGATGCTGGTCTTCCAGTTCGCGTTGTTGGCGATGACCTGCAGCCGCGCCGAGACTACGGGCGACACCGAGGAGAACAGCGTGCCGTCGTGCTTCAGCTTGTCGGCGTCGGCTACGGTGAGCTTGTTGAACGAGCCCGCACCCTGGTTCACGCCACCCGGCGTCCCCGACCCGGGCATGACGATGATGAGGTTCGTTCCGAGGCCGCCGATCTGCGCCTTGATCTGGCTTTGCGCGCCGTTGCCGATCGCCACCATCACGATCACGGCGCCCACGCCGATCACGATCCCGAGCATGGTGAGCAACGTGCGCATCTTGTTCTTGAGGATGCTCGTCGACGCCATCTTGTACAACGCTGACTGCTTCATGCGGCCTCCTCGAGCACCGCGTCGGGCTCGAGGGCCCGCGCGGCAT
This sequence comes from Gemmatimonadota bacterium, assembly GCA_028287235.1. Lineage (GTDB taxonomy): Bacteria > Gemmatimonadota > Gemmatimonadetes > Gemmatimonadales > Gemmatimonadaceae > JAQBQB01. The sequence goes on from JAQBQB010000004.1 coordinate 62,858, forward strand.
CCATGTTCCGTAAGTCGTCCGCTGCCCAACGCCGATCGGCGACCGGGTGATCGCGAACGATCCTGCCGTCGCGCACATCGACTATTCGTTTCGCGTACTGTGCCACCTCGGGCTCGTGGGTCACGAGCACCACGGTGATGCCCTGCTCGTTCAGCTCCTGAAAGAGCGCCATGACTTCGACGGTCGTGCGGCTGTCGAGATTTCCGGTCGGCTCGTCGGCGAGCAACAGCGTCGGCTGGGTCACCAGCGCGCGCGCGATCGCCACGCGCTGCTGCTGTCCACCGGAGAGCTCACTCGGCTGGTGGTCCAGCCGATCGCCAAGGCCCACCCGACCGAGCGATTCGGCAGCGAGCCTCCGTGTGTCCAGCTTGCGGCCGCTGCGATCGTAGAGGAGCGGAAGCTCCACGTTGTCGATCGCGCTGGTGCGCGGCAGCAGGTTGAAGCCTTGAAAGACGAATCCCAACTTGGCGTTGCGCAGGTCGGCCAACGCATTCCCACTCATGCCGTCCACCCGCGTGCCGTCGAGCACGTAACTGCCTTCGGTCGGCACGTCCAGACATCCGAGAATGTTCATGAGCGTCGACTTGCCCGAGCCCGACGTGCCCATCACGGCGATCAGCTCGCCGCGCTCGACGGTCAGGTCGACGCCCCGAAGGGCGAAGACCTGGTTCGTGCCCATCGTATATACCTTCTTAACCTTCGAGATCTCGATGACAGAATTCTGATTCGACATGGTTGCCATGGTCGTGTCCTCGGCTCTCGTTGGTTACAGTCCGCCCGGTCCGCGACCACCGCCTTGCGGACGCGATGGCTGGAACGGGTTGGTGGTTGCGGCGGTCGGCGCGGTTGCCGCCGCCTGGCCGCCGCCGGTGACGCTGGTGATCACCTGCAAACCCTCTTCGACTCCCTTCCCCTGCACCTGCGTCTTCGTGCCGTCGGTGAGACCAGTGCGAACTCGCGTCGAGTGCAGCGTGCCCTGCGCATCGACATACCAGATCGTGGCGGCGCTGCCCGCGCCGGCCCCGGGCCGCTTTGCTCCCGCGCCCGCCGCTCCACGGCCGGCTGCACCACTGCCCTGCGCGGTCGCCGGCCTTGGCGTCGCGCCCGCGCTCGAGTCCTTCACCGCCGGCGCCGTCTGCCCAACTTGCGCAAGCATCTCGGCCGTCGGCTTGATGTGGAGCGCCGCATTCGGAACCGCGAGCGCACTGTCGGCCGAGCCCGTCGTGAACTGCACCGTCGCCGTCATGCCGGGAAGGAGCTTGCCGCTCGCGTTTCCCACGCCGATCACCGCCGTGTAGTTCACGACGTTGTCCGTCGTCGTCGACTGCAAGCGCACCTGCTTCACCGTTCCGGTGAACGGCTGATTCGTATATGACTGCACCGTGAACTGCACGGGTTGGCCTTCCTTGATCATGCCGATGTCGCTCTCGTCGACCGACGCGAGGATCTGCATCTCCGACAGGTCGTTCGCGATCAGGAAGAGTTGCGGCGCCGAGAGACTCGCCGCGACCGTCTGACCGACGTCGACGTTGCGCTCGACGATCACGCCGTCGATCGGCGCGTGGATCGACGTGTACGACAGGTTCTGACGCGCGCGGTCGAGCGCGATCTGTGCCGACTTCACCGTTGCCTGCTGCACGGAGAAGTTCGACTGCGTGGCCGCGAACTCCATGGGCGTGAGAATCTTGGCGTCGAGCAACGCCTTGTTGCGGGTGTACTCATCCTGTGCCTGCACGAGCAGCGCCTGCGTGCGCTCCAGCTGCGCCTGCGCGTCCTGCACCGCCTGCTGCTGCAGCGTGGGGTCGATCGTGGCCAGCAACTGGCCCTGCTTTACTTTGGAGTTGAAGTCGACGTAGATCTTCGAGATCTGTCCCGAAGCCTGCGTGCCCACTTGCACGGTGCGAACGGCGCTCAGCGCACCAGTCGCGGACACCGTAGACTTGAGGCTCGCGCGGGCGATTGGCGCCGTCTTGTACGCCGTCGTCTCCTTGCCGTCGGCGCGACGATAGAACCACGTCGTACCGCCGAGCATCGAAATCGCGAGCGCTGCCGTTGCAAACTTGATTTTGTTCATGGTGGCCTCGTTGTTTGGCTCAATCCCTCTCTGCGCTACTGATTAGACGCCGGCCCGTAGGCGTATGTTCTAGCCATGTCATCACTTGCACTCACGCGTCACGAAATGACCGATCCTCGCGATGAACGGCACGCCCGAGACCGCTTCCGGATACGGCCTGGAGAGCTGCTGGCGATCCTCCTGTTCTGGTCGTTTCTGGCGACGCTCACGGCGACGGGCCGGTTGCTCGATCCGCGGATTCCCGAGATCTCGGGGCAACTCCGTGCGGCGTTGATCTCGCTGGCGTTCATCGAATACTCGCTCTGGGCGGTGCTCACGATCCCGATCGTGTGGCTGGTGAGCCGGCTGAGCGCCGACGCTCAGCGGCGCGGGCTGCGGCTCGTACTGCTCATCGTGCTCGGCATTGTCGTCGCGGTGGCCGTGAACCTCATCATCTCGAAAGTGCGCGGGAATCTCCTGCCGGTACCGCCCGGCCGATCGCGCCCCGGCCCGCGCGGCATCTCGTCCATCGAGCTCGTCGGCGACCTGATCGTGTACTTCGCCGTGCTCGGCGCGGCGCTGGCGCGCAATTACTTCCTCGAGTACCAGGCGCGTCTCGACGAAACGCGGCGCCTGCAGGCGGAGACCGCGCAACTCCAGGCGCAGCTCGCCGAGGCACAGCTGGCGGTGCTGCGTACGCAGCTCAATCCGCACTTCCTGTTCAATACCTTGCACGCGATCTCGAGCCTCGTGGAGCGCGATCCTCGCGGCGTGCGCCGAATGATTGCGCGGCTGAGCGAGCTGCTTCGGCACACGCTCGAGGAGACGAGCGAGCAGGAGATCACACTCGAGCGCGAGCTCGAGCTGCTCAAACGGTACCTCGAGATCATGGAGGTGCGCTTCCAAGGGCGCTTGCAGGTCACGATCGACGTCGACGACTCGGTGCGCGAGGCCCTCGTGCCGAATCTCATGTTGCAGCCGCTCGTCGAGAACGCGCTCAAACACGGTGTGAGCGCGATCGAGGATCCCGGCCAAGTGCAGGTGCGTGTCGTGCGCTCGGGTGACGACGTCGTCATGAGCGTGCGCGACAACGGGCCCGGGCCCGGCGATCCGCCGGGCGAGCATGGCGTTGGCCTGCGCAATACCGTTCAGCGCCTCCGGCAATTGTACGGGGCGCGCCAGCGCTTTTCGTTGCGCGCGGCTTCGGGCGGCGGCACGATCGCCGAAGTGTCCCTGCCCTACCACGTAGCGCCGATCCGCTGATGCCGAATTCCACCACCATTCGCGTACTCATCGTCGACGACGAGCCGCTCGCGCGGCAGCGAATCTCCGATCTGCTGGCGCACGAGCGCGGCGTGGAGATCGCGGGAACCGCCGACAATGGGCCGGCGGCGGTGGACGCGATCCGTCGGCTCGCGCCGGACATCGTCTTCCTCGACGTGCAGATGCCGGGCATGACCGGCCTCGACGTGGCGCGCACGATCGGCGCCGAGGCCATGCCGCCGACGATCTTCGTGACGGCGTTCGACCAACATGCGCTGCAGGCATTCGACCTCGCCGCACTGGACTACCTCGTCAAACCCTTCGACGACGAGCGGTTCGAGCAGGCGTTTCGCCGGGCCCGGCGACTCGCCGGCCTGGAAGGCGCGCGACGGCTCCATGAGAGATTGCTCACGGTGTTGCATGACGGTCCGCCGGCCGCGACGTCCACGCCCACCACGACGGCACCCTCGACCAAGTACCTCGAGCGCATTCCGGTCGAGTCGCGCGGCAAGGTGAAGTTCGTCCCGGTGTCCGACGTCGACTACATCGGCGCAAGCGGGCCGTACGCCGAGCTCGTGGTGGGCGCGCGCAAGCATCTCATTCGCGAGGCGATGCAGGATCTCGAGGACCGACTCGATCCATCGCGATTCATGCGCATCCACCGATCGGCGATCGTGCAGCTCGACCGGGTCGACACGCTGCTCAAGGGACCGGGCGGAGATTACGAGGTGCAGCTCGCGGACGGGACGCGGCTGCGAGTGAGCCGGTCGCACCGCGAGGAGCTCGAGCGGCGACTGGGGATGACGTGACTTCGCCGGTCGCGCGCGTCCCGGTAGAGTGGGTTACGCCCTCGCCGCCACGCGCTCGGCATGCAGCTCGGCCTCGGCGCGTTCACGTTGGCTGTCGTCGAAGGCGTTCTCGCTCCGGGCGATGACGAGCGTCGCGACGCCGTTGCCGATGAGATTCGTGATCGAACGCGCCTCGCTCATGAAGCGATCCACGCCGAGCACCAACGCGATACCTTCGATCGGCACGACGTTCAGGGCCGACAGCGTGCTCGCCAGCACGATGAACCCCGACCCCGTCACGCCCGCCGCGCCCTTGGACGTCAGCATCAGCACGGCCAGGAGCTCGGCCTGCTGCATGTAGGTCAACGGAACACCGTACGCCTGGGCGATGAAGATCGACGCCATCGAGAGGTAGATGGACGTGCCGTCGAGATTGAACGAATAGCCGGCCGGAATGACCAATCCCACCACCGATTTCGCGCAACCGTAGCGTTCCATCTTCGCCAGCATGCGCGGCAGCGCCGCCTCCGATGACGAGGTGCCGAGGACGATGAGGATTTCCTCACGGATGAACTTGAGATAGCTCCAGAGGCTGAAGCCGTACATTCGCAGAATCGTGTACAGCACCACGAAGATGAAGATCGCCATCGTCATGTACACGCCGACCATCAGCCGCCCCAGCGGAAGGAGCGCCGACAGGCCGAACGCGCCGATGGTATAGGCCATCGCGCCGAACGCGCCGATCGGCGCAACCTTCATGATGATGCCGACGACGCGGAAGAAGACGCGCGACAGCGTCTCGAACAGGTGGGTCACCGGCAGGCCATCTTCGCCGAGCATCGCGAGCGCTACGCCGAACAGCACGGCGACGAACACCACCTGCAGCATGTCGCCTTTGGCGAACGCGTCGACTACGCTCGACGGCACGATGTGCGTCAGGAAGTCGGCGAAGTTCATCGACTTGCCCTGCGTCACGTACGACGAGACGTCGCTTTTCGCCAGCGTGGCCACGGCGAGCCCCTGACCAGGCTTGAGGACGTTCACCACCAGCATGCCGATCAGCAACGCCACCGTGCTCACGACCTCGAAGTACAGCAGCGCCTTTCCGCCCACCCGGCCCACGCGCTTCAGGTCGCGCATGTTGGCGATGCCGAGCACGATCGTGAGGAACACGACCGGCGCGATGACCATCTTCACGAGGTTGACGAACGTGTCGCCGACGGGCTTCATCTTTCGCGCGACGTCGGGGGCGACGGCACCCAGCAGCATTCCGAGCGCGATGGCGACCAGGACCTGAACGGTCAGGTTCTTATGCAGACGGCGCATGAGTTGTGGTGAAGGGTAAGAGCGGAATCAGTACTCGATGACGCGGGCCACTCGGCGCGTGGCGAGGCGGGAGATGCCGGGGAGAAAGCTCAGGGTAATGAGAAAGGAGAAACCGACAACCGTTGCGCCGAGCGATTCGACAAGCTTGCTCGTCGCCGCGGCGGTTCCGCCAGTCGCCAATACGTCATCTACGATCAAGACCCGCGCATCGCTGTCGCAGGCGTCGGCGTGGATCTCCAACGCGTCCGTGCCGTATTCCAGCTCGTATTCCTCGCGCTGCGTCCGGGATGGGAGTTTCCCGGGTTTTCGCACCGGCACGAACCCCGCGCCGAGCTGTGTCGCGACGGGCCCGCCGAGGATGAACCCACGGCTCTCGATCGCCACGACGTGGGTGATGCCCGCGTCGCCGAAGGGGCGGGCCATCAGGTCCGTCGCGCGGGCGAACGCGCCAGCGTTGCCCAAGAGAGGTGTGATGTCCTTGAATACGATGCCGGGCTTCGGGTAGTCCGGCACGTCGCGAATCAATCGTGCGAGCGCCGCTCCGGCGTCGTCTGGCATCGGACTACCTCAGGATGGAGAACGGCTGTGGGAGCTCTCCGGGAACGGACGCGAGCTCGTCGAGCGAGGTGACCGACGACCCCGGCGGACCGCTGCGGAGCGAGCTGCGAAGATCTGCGATGGCGTCGCCGTCGCCGTCGGCCGCCACCTCGACGGAGCCGTCGGCGAGGTTGCGCACCCAGCCCGTCATGCCGCGCCGGCGCGCTATCTCGCGCACGAACCACCGGAAGCCGACCCCCTGCACGCGTCCGCGAACGATCACGTGCAGTTGCATCACCGACCCTCGTCGATGCCCCAACCGTGCGACCCGAGGAGCGGAACGAACCGCATTGGCGCGATGTCGCGCGTCGTGACCTTCCCGTCTTTCTTCTGGACGACGACGAGCTGCTGCTCCTCGCGGTCGCCCACGGGAACGAGCAGCCGCCCGCCCTCGGCGAGCTGGTCGACGAGCGGCTGCGGTATGGCCGGCGCTCCGGCACCGACGAGAATCGCGTCGTACGGCGCGTACTCGCGCCAGCCCACGGTGCCGTCGCCGATCGACAGGTTGACGTTTCGCGCACCGGCCCGTTGAATCGCCTCGCGCGCCTGCTGCGCCAGCGCGGCGATGCGCTCGATGGAGAAGACCTGGGCCACGAGGTGCGACAGCAGCACGGTCTGGTAGCCCGAGCCGGTGCCGATCTCCAGCACTTTCTCGGTGCCCTTCAGCTCCAACAGCTCGAGATAGCGCGCGTGCACCCACGGCTGCGAGATCGTCTGGCCGTTGCCGATCGGCAGCGGCGCGTCTTCGTAGGCGCGGTGACGAAGGCCGGTCGGCACGAAGTTGTGGCGCGGCGTCATCTCGATGGCGCGGAGCACCGACAGGTCGCGAATGCCTTTCTCGCGCAGCGTCTCCACGAGACGCTCGCGAGCGCCCCGGAACTCGCCGCCGCCGCTGTCTACAGGTCGTGCCACCAGTTCGCCGCCCCTTGAAGTACGTCGTAATGTGTGAGGTCCAGGTGCAGCGGCGTCACCGACACATATCCGTCCTGGATCGCGCGGAAATCGGAATCGGGCTCACCGCTCCAGCTGATCGACCCGCCGCCGATCCAATAGATCTCGCGGCCCCACGGATCCTTCATCGGCGCCACGGATTGCGAGTACACGCGCCGGCCAAGCCGCGTGATCTTGACCCCCTTCACCTCGTGCGCCGGCAGCGGCGGCAAGTTCACGTTGAACAAGGTATTCGGCGGGAAGCTGGGAAGCGACGTAAGACGCCGCAGCAGGGGCGTGAGCACCGACACCTGTTGCTTGAGCTGGCTCACGTCGGCGCGCAGATCGCCACCGGCGAATGAGACCGCGATCGACGGCACGCCGAGCGACAACCCTTCCATCGCCGCGGCAACGGTGCCCGAATAGAGCACGTCCTCGCCCATGTTCTGGCCATGGTTGATGCCGCTCAACACGAAGTCCGGCCGCTCCGGCATCAGAGCTTCGATGGCGAGCATGACGCAGTCCGTCGGCGTACCGTCGACTTGCCAGCGGCGCTCGCCGCGCTTGATGGGCCGCAGCGGATGATGGAGCGTGAGCGAATGGCTCGTCGCGCTCTGTTCGCGGTCGGGAGCCACGATCGTCACCTCGCCCAGCGGCTCCGCCGCCAGACAGAGGCACTCGATGCCGTGCGCGAGAATACCGTCGTCGTTGGTGATCAGCAGGCGCATCTATGCATCAATCCGCGAGGTTCTTGGAGCCGAGAATTCCGATGAGGTCCTTGATGTCCGACTCGAGCGACTCGATCGACTGCACCGTGAGCGCGCCGCGTGCCACGGCCTTCAAATCGCCGCCCTTTCGGTGCTCATCCACTTTCTGGCGCGCGCCTTCGATCGTGTACTTCTCGTCGTACAGAAGATGCTTCACGAGGTTGATCAACTCGACCTCGCGCCGCTGATAGACGCGGTTGCCCGAACGATTCTTCGCCGGGCTGAGAAAGCGGAACTGGCTCTCCCAGTAGCGGAGCACGTGCGGCTTGAGACCGGTGAGCTCGCACACCTCGCCGATGGAGAAAAACTCCTGGACGGGCTCCGATGATGGGCTCACAGGTCTTGCTCCGATCGAAGTTCGCGAGCCATCAACTCGGGGACAGCGTCGCGAGCGGCGTGACCCTCGAAGAGAATCCGGTTGACCATCTGCACGATAGGCATGTCGACGTCGTGCTCCTCCGCGAGCACCAGGGCGCTGGCCGCCGTCATGACCCCCTCGGCGACCGTTTCCTTTCCGTGCAACGCCGCGTCGAGCGAGGCGCCCTTTCCCACTTCAATCCCCAGCGCGCGGTTGCGGCTCAACGCGCCCGTGCAGGTGAGCACGAGGTCGCCGACGCCGGCGAGTCCAGCGAACGTAGCAGGCTTGGCGCCGAGCGCCACACCGAGACGGGTCATCTCGTGAAGGCCACGCGTGATGAGCGCGGCGCGAGAGTTGAAGCCGAGGCCGACTCCTTCGACGATGCCGGTCGCCACCGCCATGACGTTTTTCAACGCGCCGCCGAGCTCGACGCCGATCACGTCGTCGTGCGTATAGACGCGAAAGGTGCGATTGCTGAACGCCGCCTGCGCGCGCTCCGCGGCCTCTTCGCTCGAGGACGCGGCGACGATGGCCGTGGGTTGGCCCGCCACGACCTCAGAGGCGAAGCTCGGGCCCGATAGGCCTACCACGGCGTGGCCCGGCACTTCTTCGTTTACCACGGTCGTCATGAGCGCGAGCGTCGTGCGCTCGACGCCCTTGCTCGCGACGACGAGCGTGGCGCCGCGCTCGGCGCGCGCACCGCCGCTGCGAAGGATCGTCCGCAGATGGTGCGATGGCGTGGCGTAGACGACGAGCTCGGCCCCCCTGAGCGCGTCTTCGTAGCTTCCCGTCGCGCGCAACGCCGGGGCCAGCGAAAAGCCGGCGAGAAAACGCCGATTCTCATGCGACGTGTTGATCGACTCCGCGACGTCGGGCTCGAACGCCCAGAGCACCGTGTCGTGGTCGTTGTCGGCCAACAGGTCGGCCAGCGCCGTGCCCCACGCACCGGCGCCGATCACGGCGCATCGCATCAGCCAAACCTCGCGGCAATCAGCGTAGCCCCAACGATCACGAGCGCAATTGCGATCGTGGCCGCGGACCGTTTCGCCTTCACGCCGCGCTTGCCGAAGCGGTGCTCTTCGCCGCTGCGCAGCCGCGAGATGTTCGCGCGGTGCGTCCAGAACACGAAGATTGCCACGAGCACGCTGATCACGAAAATCGGCGAGCGCGTTCCCACGGTGACGGCCAGCAGCACGGGAAGCATCGCCGCGCTGGTGAGGGAGCCGAGCGATACGTAGCCGCTCGTCAGGAGCACCACGGCGAAGATGATCAACGTGAGCAGCGTCTGTACGGGCGCGAGCGCGAGGAACACTCCTGCGGCCGTCGCAACGCCCTTGCCGCCCTTGCCGAATTTCAGGTAGATCGGCCGTACGTGTCCGATGATCGCGGCGATACCGCACAGAATCGCCATCAGCGTGCGGTCGCCCAGCGGCATGGCCGACGGCGGAACGAGATTCGGGAAGAACAGCACCGGCACCGCGCCCTTCGCCATGTCGAAGGCGAAGACCAGCAGGCCGATCTTCGTCCCCAGCACGCGCATGACGTTCGTCGCGCCGAGGTTGCCCGAGCCGTGCTTGCGCAGATCGATGCTGCGCGAGCGGCCGGCGATGTACGCCGCTGGAATGGACCCCAGCAGGTACGACGCGACGATCGCGATGACGAACGAATTCATCCGGCCTTACGGCGCATCACGATGCGCAGCGGGTTTCCGGTGAAGCCCCAGAATCCTCGGAAGCCGTTGTGCAGATACCTGATGTAATGCTCTTCGACGAGATCGGGATTGTTGCCGAACACGGCGATGGTCGGCGGATCGGTCTCCACCTGCGTCGCGTAGTTCAGCTTGATCTCGCGTCCCGCGTGCTGCGGCGGCTGGAGACGCGCGAGCAGCTCGCCGAGCTTCTCGTTCACTTCGGAGGTCGAGATGCGCTTCGCGCGCTGCTGCTCCACCTCGAGCACTGTGTCCATCACGCGATTCACGCGCTGGCCCGTGAGCGCCGACGTGAACAGAAACGGCACGAACTTGAGGAAGGGCGCCTTTTCGCCGGCCGCCTTCTGGTACTTGGCCGTCGCCTTGTCGTCCTTCTCGGCGAGGTCCCACTTGTTGACGACGAGGATCAATCCCCGGCCCGCTTCCCACGCGAGCGCGGCGATCTTGAGGTCCTGGTTCTGGATCTCGCCCTCGGTCGCGTCGACCATCAGGATGCAGATGTTGGCGCGCTCGATCGCGCGCCGCGTGCGCAGCGAGGAGTAGAACTCGATGCCGTCGTCGATCTTGCTCTGGCGGCGCAGTCCGGCCGTGTCGACGAAGATGAACGGACGCCCGTGATAGCGCATCGGCGTGTCGATCGCGTCGCGCGTGGTGCCGGCGATCTCGGAGACGACCAACCGCTCTTCGCCGAGCAGCTTGTTCACGAGCGACGACTTGCCGACGTTCGGCTTGCCGATCACGGCGATGCGGAGCGCGGTCTCGACTTCGGGCGTGCCTTCGGGCAACCGCTTCACGACTTCGTCGAGCAGATCGCCCGAGCCCTTTCCGTTGATTGCCGACACCGGGAACACGTCGCCCGCGCCGAGGTTGTAGAACTCGTAGTAGTCGGTGGCGCGCGGGTCGTCCGCCTTGTTGGCGACGACCATCCACGGCTTGCGCGAATTGCGGACCTGCTCCATGACGTGATAGTCGCTCGGATGCAGCCCCGCCTTCGCGTCGACGACGAAGATCAACAGGTCGGCCTCGCCGATCGCCTCATCCACCTGACGGCGGATCTCGATGTCCATCGGCAGGCGCGGATCGTCGGCGATACCGCCGGTGTCCACGAGCCAGAAGACGTGCCCCGCCCAGTCGGTCTGCGCAAAGTGGCGGTCGCGGGTGGTGCCCGCCTCTTCCGACACGATGGCGCTCTCGTCCCCGACGATGCGGTTGAACAAGTGAGACTTGCCGACGTTCGGGCGCCCGATGAGGGCAACGACAGGAATACTCACGCTGCGGCCTCGGCGCCTTCGTGCAGGAGCACGTCGATGAAGTCGTACGACGGATAGACGGGCATGTTCAATTGCTCTCGGATGGTGATGAACGGCTCATCGTCGAGGAACAGGCCGTTGTCGTTGATGCACTCCGCTGGAATCAGCGCGAGGTCGAGGTCGTGGCGGTCGGCAAGCGCGCGCCGGATGTCGGCGCCGACGAGCAAGCCGGCCGTGGTGGTGGTCGGGCCGAACAGCGAATTCTCGGCGACGATGAGCTCGAAGCGGGCACCGGTCGTTGCCGTCAACTGCGCGAGCAGCTCGGGCATGAGCGGAGCCATCGAGACGCCGGTCACGACCCCGATCTTCCGGCCGTCGAGACGCGGCAGCGACTCCAGTCCTTCGCGCACACGCATGCGGAGCGCGGCCACCGCACCAATGCCGTTCTCGATCTGCGGAAAATCGCTGTAGTACTCGGCGTCGGGTAGCGGGCGATGGGCGAGCAGATAAAGCTCGTCGGAGCCGTACACCCACGAATGTCCGCGCTCGTCGCGCGCCCGGGCAGCCCACCGGTCTACCACCTGCAGCAGATCCTCACACTTCTCCGGGCTCATCGACTGCCCCGTGTAGAGATGGGAGAACTGCGTGAGTCCCACCGGCACGATTGCCACGGACAACACCGCGTCGCCGAGCGCCCAGAGATCGCGGAACGACTCCTCGAGCACATCGCCGTCGTTCAGCCCCGGCACGATCACCATCTGGCCGTGGAACTGAATGCCACCGGCGGCCAGCTTGGTGAGCTGCTCGACGATGTTCGGCACCTTGGGGTTGTTCAGCAGCACTTTGCGCGCTTCCCACGGCGTGGCGTGCACCGAGATGTAGAGCGGCGACAGCCGGTACTCGAGAATGCGCGCGATGTCGCGCTCCTTCACGTTCGAGAGCGTGGCGAAGTTGCCGTAGGCGAAGGAGAGACGGTAGTCGTCGTCGCGCACGTAGAGCGGCTTGCGCAGCCCCTTGGGCAGTCCCTCGATGAAGCAGAACTCGCAGCGGTTGGCGCAGCGGCGAATGGTCGGCGGCTCGAGCTCGAGGCCCATCGCTTCGCCCTCGGGGCGCTCGATCTCGTAGACGACTTGCTCGCCGTCGGGCATGCGCGCCTCGATGACGAGCTCGTCCTCGGCGGTCAGGAACTCCCAGTCGAGAAAGTCGGCGATCTCGCGTCCGTTCACCGTGAGCAATTCGGTGCCGGACACGATCCCCAACTCTTCCGCGATGCTGCCGTCCTGAACGCCCTTCACCCGAACCATTCAACCCACCATTGCAATGGGGGAGATCATGTGGAGCGATCTCCCCCCGACGAACATTCTGTGCGCGCCAACACGATCGGCGATAGCTCATGCAATCTAGGAGATCACGAGGGCGAAATCAAGCCAAAATGGCAACTTGGGCCCGCTCTCGACCCTCTCTATCGAGTGCTCCGACGGAGCAAAAACAACGCGCCCGCCGAGTAGCTCGGCGGGCGCGCTTTCGATCAAATCCGACCGGCGATCAGCTGATCGGCGCGTACTTGAAGGCGACGATTCCCGCTCCGGTTCCTACGGTCTGGAATGGCGCGCTGGCGTGCGGCGCTACCGGACCAACGTTGATGTCCTGCGTTGCGACGACGTTCCCCGACTTGTCGACGAACTGGACCTTCACCGTGAAGCTCTTTGCCGCGTCGGTCTGGTTCGTCAGGCTACCGCCGAGCGTCGCTTTCGCGTCGCCGGGGGTGAACTCGTTGAACACGATCTTCGCGGGCAGCTTCATCATCAAGTCGTTGTACTTGAGCGCCGAGTCCACGGAAGTTTTCGACGAATCCGTGTACGCCTTGATGATTGGCGTCATGCGCGCCGCCGAGTCGATCGCGGCATTGCGCGCCGCTGCGGTCTTGGCCGTGTTGGCCTTCTGACCGAGATCCTTGGCCTTGGCCTCCGCGGTCTTCAACTTCGCGTCGTAGCCCTTCTTGATGCTCGCGTAGGCGATCGCGACGAGCTGGTAGTTGTCCGGGTTCGACGGGTCCACGGCGAGCAGTTGGCGGGCGTACGGCAGGCCCTGCGCGTACGCGCTGTCGAGCAGATACAGCCGCGACAGGTTGTACAGCACGTCGCGGTGGTTCGGGTTCGCCACGCGCGCCGCCTCGAACAGCTTGATCGCGTCCTTGGTCTGGTTCGCGCGCGCTGCGGTCACCGCCGCGTTCATGAGCGACGCATACGAGAAGGCACTCGGATTCGCGAGCTGGTCGGCATACGAACCCTTGATGGCTGTCGTGTCGCCGCTCATCGTGGCGAGCCTGGCCTGCCCGGTGCGCACCGCATCGGCGAACTTGGTCCCCGGATCCTTCGCCAGGTCGGCGAACGCCGCTTTGGCTTCGTTCGTGTACATGGCCTTGTCGGCACCGGTCGCCTGGTCCGCGAGGTCAGTCGCGTAGGTGCCGACGGTCGCCAACATCTGCCGGCGCTGGTCGGCCTGCGCGGTGTCCTTGGCCGCGGCGATCGCCGACTTGTAGTACGCGATGGCTTCCTTCGGCTGATTGCCCTTCGCCGCGGCCTGCGCGAGCACCATGTAGCCGTACGGGGCGTTGCGCGACAGCTGGAGCGAACGCTTGGCGTAGTACACGGCGGAGTCGGTGTTGGCACCGTTCGCCAGCTCGATCGCCTTGTTCACGAGATCGACCCAGCCCTTCTGCTGGCGCCAGGGCGCCGTCGTCGTCGCGCAGTCGGGGTTCGACGCCTCGACCACGGAGAACGCCGAGTCGATGCCGGCGACGAGGTCGTACGGCGCCGCGGGATCGGTGACGAAACCGACCGCGCCGCGCGTCGTCATTCCGCTCGTCATGCTCGGCTGCCCCATCCAGAAGACCAGCGTTTTTCCGAGCACGAAGGCGCGCCCCGTCGGGTTCTTCTTCAAGTCGCCTTCGTTCAGCAACTTCACCGCGTCCTTGAGCTTCGTCGCGGCGTCTTCGGGCTTGCCCGCGTTCTGCGCGAGCTGCATGTCCAGCACGGCGCGCGCGACCTGGGCCGGTGATCCTTCGTCGACCTCGCACGCCTTCTGTTGCGCACCAGCGGTTGCCGCCAAGCCGGCGAAAGCAGCAATCATCAACGCGGGGAGGGTTTTTCCACGCAAAACGGGCATTGGTTCTCTCCTAGGATCGACTCGAAAAAACGGGCATGCGCCCGAGATTCTTTACACTAAGCGTCTGAACGGCGTTCCGCCTCTGTGGCGGCCAATCTGGAAATATCCTGCAGAGGTCGGCCGGTCGCCAGTGCGACGCGCTGAACGTCGGCGAATTCCGGCTTGGCCCGGCGGCGGCCGTTGGGCAGGCTGACGAGCTTGGCGCTGATCTCATGGCCGAGCACGGCCACCGTGATCACCTCGCGCGGCAGCGCGCGGCGCCGCACGGCGCGATGGCGAACCCCGATCGTCGTCGTTTCGACGAGCAACATGTCCTCGAGCTTCTGTACATCCACCGGGCGGCAGAGCACTTCGAGCCGCGTACCTGGCCGGCCACGCTTCATCGCCGCCGCCAACATGGTGACGTCGAGCGCGCCCGCGTCGCGAATGCGGTCGGCGACCGCGGCCAGATATTCGGGGCTCATGTCGTCGATGTCGCACACCAACTCGACGAGATCCTCACTCCCTCCCCCGTTGCCGGCCGCCTCGGCGAGAATCACGCGCAACGCGTTCGCGCGGCCGTGAAAGTCCTTCGTCCCCGCGCCGAAGCCGCTGCGCAGCGGCAGGTACTCGGCCGGCGGCGGTCCCGAGGAAAGCACGCGCACGAGTGCCGCGCCCGTGGGCGTCACCAGCTCGCCCGAACCCTCGGGCCCCGGACGAACCGGATGTCCCTCGAGCAGCTTGAGCGTCGCCGGCGCCGGCACGGGCAGAATGCCGTGTGCCGCCTTCACGCTGCCGTCGCCGAGCGCGACTGCGCCGCAATACACGCGTTCCACGCCGAGCAGCTCGAGTCCCCAAATCACACCGACGACGTCCAGAATCGCGTCCACCGCGCCGACTTCGTGCAGGTGCACCTCTTCCGGCGGCATGCCGTGGATCTCGCCTTCGGCCGTGGCGATCGCCCAGAACGCGCGGTCAGCGCGCTCGCGAACCACCTGGGGCGCGCCGCTCTTCGCGACGAGCGTCTGGATGTCGCGAATGTGCCGGCCGTGCGGTTGCGGCGGAATGTCGAAGTCCACTTTCTGGCAGACAATCTCGCCGCGAATCACTTCGCGGATCTCGACGCCGATGCCGCTCAGCCCGAGAGTCGCCGGCAGCGCGCGAAGCCACTCGGGGTCGAGCCCGACGTGCACGAGCGCGCCGAGCGCCATGTCGCCGGCGATGCCGCTGAACGGATCCAGGATCGCGATGCGCATCAGAAGCGGTACGACGCCCCGCTGCCCGTGTTGAATACGAGCACTTCGGCGTCGCGCGGAATACGGCCCGCCGCGACCAGTTCCTCGGTCACCGCCAGTGCGCAGCCGCCTTCCGGCGCGGCATCCACACCGCTCGCGCGCGACAGACGCAGCGTGGCCGCACGAATGGCGTCCTCGCTCACCGCGTGTGCGTCGCCCTTGCTCTCGTACAGCGCGCGTAGGATCAAGCGATCGCCGAGCGGCCCGGGAACGCGCAGACCACTGGCGTGCGTCTCGGGATTCTCCCACGGAATCGCTTTCGTCTCGCCCGCCTTGAATGCGCGCACCATCGGCGCGCATCCGTCGGCCTGCGCGACAACCATGTGCGGCATCGCGACGTCCTTCGGCAGCCATCCGCCATCGCGCATCTCGGCGAACACTTTCCACATGCCTATCAAGCCCGTGCCGCCGCCGGTGGGATAGATGATGTGCGTGGGCAAGCGCCAGCCGAGCTGCTCGGCGAGCTCGATGCCCATGGTCTTCTTTCCCTCGATGCGATACGGCTCTTTGAGCGTCGACACGTCGAAGTAGCCGCTCTCGGCGGCGAACTCGCGCGCCTTCTTGCCGGAGTCGCCGATGTGGCCCGGCACCAACTGCAGGTCCGCGCCGAGCGTGCGAATGGTGTCGAGGATCGGCTTTGGCGTGGACTCGGGCGCGTAGACGCGAACGGGAATGCCGGCGGCCGCCGCGTACGCGGTGAGCGCAGCACCCGCGTTGCCCGCCGTGGGCACCACAAGCCCTGGCACGTTCAATCCCTTCGCGCGCGTCACGGCGGCGCTCATGCCGCGCGCCTTGAACGAGCCGGTGGGGTTGAGCCCTTCGTCCTTCACCCAGAGGCGCGCGATGCCGATCTCCTTCGCGAGCTTCGGTACTTCGTGCATCGGCGTGAGGCCTTCCCCAAGCGACACGGGCGTCTCGCCGTCGCGGAGCGGCATGACACCGGCGTAGCGCCACATGTCCCACCGCGGCGTGACCGCCGTGCGCGGCGGCATTGGAGAATCATAACGAACGAGAAACGGCTGGCCGCACTTGGGACAGACGGTGGCGCGCGCGTCGCCCGATTCGCGGACGTCGCAGGCGGAACATTCGAGATGCCAGGTGCTCACGGGAGGGGGAGTTCTGTGAAAGTGTCTGGGACTGCGGCTTCGACGACCGATTCCACCGGCACAGGCGCCGGTGCCGTGGGATTGGTGTCGCGCAACGATTGCAGCACGCGCTCGGCCGTCTTCTGTCCAAAACCCGGAAGGGCGGCGATCGATTCGACGGACGCGTCGCGCACGCCCTGCAAGCTACCGAAGGCGGCCAGCAATTGCCTCCGCTTCGAGTCGCCGACTCCGGGAATGCGTAACAGCTCCGACGTGATCGTACGCGCCGCGCGGCGCTTGCGCTGGAACGTGATGGCGAAGCGATGCGCTTCGTCGCGCGCCTGCTGGAGCACCCGCAACGCCGGCGAGCGGCGCGGGAGCTTGAGCGGCTCCGAGCGTCCGAAGATGAAGATCTCTTCTTCGCGCTTGGCCAGGCTGATGAGCGGCATCGCGCCCAGTCCGAGCGTCTCGAGCGCCGCGTGCGCGGCGTTGAGCTGGCCCTTGCCGCCGTCGATCAGCACGAGATCGGGGAGCGGCTTCTCGTCCTCGATGCGGCGCGTGAAATAGCGCGTGACGACTTCGTTCATCGACGCGAAATCGTCGATGCCCGCCACCGTCTTCACCTTGAACTTGCGGTACTCCGCGCGATACGGCCGTCCGTTTTGAAACCAGACGCACGACGCCACGGTGTCCGTACCTTGCGCGTGCGAGATGTCGAAGCAGACGAGCGAGCGCGGGACTTTCTGCAAGCCCAATTGGCGCTGCAACTCGTAAATCGGATCGCCCGCCCGCTCGTCCGCCTCGTCGCCGGTGAGGCGAAGCTCCTCGAGCAGGTGCCGCGCGTTCTGCGTCGCGAGATCGACGAGCTCGCGTCGCGGACCGCGTTGCGGCGCGACGATGCTCGTGCGCTCGAGCGACGCTTCGACCAGCTCGCGGTCGTCGGGATCGAACGGTACGAGCAGCTCGTTCGACCGATCCTCGAGCGGCAGATACTTCGCCGCGAGGTAGGCCTCGAGCACCGCGGCGTCGGTCTCCTCCTCGATGTTCTCGAGAAACTGATGCTCGCGCGCCAACAGGCGGCCGCCGCGGATGCGCATCAACGCGACCACCGCGTCGTTGCCGTCGCGTGCGTAGCCGAGAACGTCGCGGTCGCCGCCCTCGACGGTCATCACCACGCTCGGCTCTTCCATCCGCTCGAGATGGTTGAGGGCGTCGCGCAGCTCGGCGGCCCGCTCGAAGTCGAGCGACTCGGCGGCGAGCTCCATCCGCTCGCGCACGCGGCGCACCACTTCCTGCGTGCGTCCGTCGAGGAAGACGAGGACTTCGTCGATCATCGCGCGGTACTCGCCCTGGGTTTGCGCCAGGATGCACGGCGCCTTGCACCGCTTGATGAAGTAGTCCAGGCAGGGCCGCTCCGGCATCTGATTGGGCATGTCGAAGTTGCACGAGCGCACCGTGAAGATTCGCTTCACGACGTTGAGCGCCCGCCGCATCGCGCCCACGTCGGTATACGGCCCGAAGTACCGGCTGCCGTCGTCGACGAGATGCCGCGTCACCCAGACGCGCGGAAAGGGCTCGGCGACGGTGACCTTGATGTACGGATACGACTTGTCGTCGCGCAGCGCGATGTTGTACTTCGGCTTGTATTCCTTGATGAGGTTGGCTTCGAGAATGAGCGCGTGCGCCTCGGTGGGCACCACGATCGTCTCGAGCGCGCCGACAGCCTGCATGAGCGCGCGGGTCTTGATGCTCTCGGCGTGGTCGCCGGTGACGTAGCTGCGCACGCGCGAACGGAGGCGCTTGGCTTTCCCGACATACAGCACCGTCCCTTCCCGATCGCGCCAGAGATACACTCCGGGCGACTCGGGGAGATGCGGGACTTTCTCGAGGACGGTGTCGGGGACGGGCATACGTCAAAAATAGTGGGGCGTGGGGCGTGTGGCGTGGGGCGCCGAAGACTCGCGCCCCACGCCCAACGCTACCGCCGCACCCTCGCCACCACCGCGCGCGCCTCGGGAATACCGAGGGCGACCGTCATTCCGAGATAGATGACTCCGTACGTGCCGAGCACGGCCAATTCGCCAAGCAGCTTCGGCATGTGGAGGGCGCCCAACCGCATCGCCCACGCGCCGGCCGCCGCAACAGCCGCGGCGGTCCACAGCAACGCCACGAAACGTGCAGGCACTCCCGTGGGGCCAATCCGTCGGTTGAGTCGCGAGCGCAACAGCGAGAATTCGACCCACCCCGCGATGCCGGCCGACATCGTGAGTCCAGCTCCGCCCCAGTGGGGATCGAGACCGAGCAGGCGCGGAATTGGCAGCGCGAAGAGATAGCCGAGCACCGTCGTCAGCGCGACGCGCAGCATCGCGAAGCGCAGCGGAGTCTTGGTGTCGTGGAGCGCGTAGTATGTCGACGAGTAGAGCCGGCCCATCGTCGACGCGAGTAGCCCGACGGATGCGCCGCCGAGAATGCCCCACGCGAACAGTGTGTCCCGCGGCGTGAACTTGCCGTACTGAAAGAGCAATCCGGCGAGCACGTCTCCCAGCGCGAGAAACGCCGCGGCAGAGGGAATGACGAAGTACGCGATGTGCCGCAGTCCCTTCGCCAATCGCCCGCGAAGATACGTCGCCACCTCTTCGTCCGTCCCCGTGGCGCGCGACATCTCTGGGAGCTCGGCCGCCGACACCGCCATGCCGAACAGGCTCACCGGCAGCACGGCGATCGTCGACGCGTAGCTGAACGTCGCGACCATTCCCTTCGGCAACAGGCTCGAGAGGATCTGATCGATGTAGCTGCTGATCTGTACGACGCCGCGGCTGACGAACACTGGCCCGGAGCTCTTCGCGATCTGGCGAACGTTCGGCGACGTCGTGTACGGATGGAGGCGCAGATGCTTCGCCAGCCGCACCGCAGTCGGAAGCTGCACGAGGAACTGCAACGCCGCGCCGACGACCGACGCCCAGGCGAGCGTCACCGCGAGGTCAGTCGTCGACTGCCGTGGGCCGGCGGCGAACAGTGCCCCGATCATCGCGACGTTCCACAGCACCGGCGCCGAGTACGACAGCAGGTACCGGCGGTGGCTGTTGAGAATTCCCAAACACCAGGCCGACATGACGAAGATGCCGGCACCGGGAAATAGTATCCGAGTGAGACGAATTGTCAGCTCGCGCCGCTCGCCCTCGAATCCCGGTGCGATCAGCGGAATGAGCAGCGGCGTCAACACGACCCCCACGAGCACGATCACCGCGACGAACAGCGCGAGCAGCGATGCGATTGCCCCCGCCACACGTCCCGCCTCTTCTTCGTCGCCCTGCGCCAGCAGTCGCGAGTACGTCGGAATGAACGACGCTGATAGCGCGCCTTCACCGAACAGATTCTGCAGAATGTTCGTGAACTTGAATGCCGCGGCGAATGCGTCTGCCGGGCCCGAGGCGCCGAGGTACTTCGCCGAAAGCGACTGGCGCAGGACGCCGAACACGCGAGACGCAAGGATGCCGATGGCGACGAGCACGGCCGCGCCGCCCTTCCGTCCCTGCGCTGTCTCCTTCACCGGTTTGTCCCCCGCGATCTCCGCGGGTACGATCTCTTCCGGCGCCGTCATACGCGCGCCGGCGCGGACGCCGACGCGGATCCCGGGGCGGCTCCCGTTGCAGACTCGGACGCCGCCGACACACTCGGCGCGCCCGCGACCAGTGAGCGTGCGTGCGACTGTGCCGCGGCGACCATTGCGTCGAGCAACTCCGGCCCGTACCGCGCCAAGAACGGCACGTACGCGAGCTTCCGCTCCTGCGGCGCGCCATGCGGATACAACGCTCCACGCGCCGTGGCGATCTTTCGCATCAGCTCCGTCTCGCGGCGCTTCACCCCGGCGAGCACGCGGCGCTCGAGCCGTTCGATGCGATGCTCGATCGAGCGCTGCACGCCATCGAGCACGGGATCGGCCACGACACCGGCGCCGCGCGTGCGCAGGGCGTCGACGTCCGATGCGACGTGGCCACGCATCGTCCGCAGCGTTCCCGCGACATCGGGCGACAATTGCTCGCGCGCCATGCGGCCTTCCACTGCGTTCGGATCCGCCAGCGCCTCGGCGTTCACACCCAGCTCGTCGAGCAGCCGCTGTATCCGGGGCTCGACGATCGTCATCGACCAGCGCGGCACCACGACGGGAGCCGGCGTACCGAGCGCTTCGGCGACGGCCGTCACCTGCGCGAAATACGCGTACTCCGCCGGGCCGGCGACGTACGCGGCGGTCGGAAGAATGGCGCGCTCGAGCACCGGGCGCAGCAGCACGGTCGTCGAGAGGAACGAGTGGTCGTCCAGCGCGCCGAGCGAGGCGGCATCGGCGAGCGACAGCCGGCGCTTCGTGCCGTTCGAGTTCAGGAACACGAGCGACAGTCCGGGAACTTCCTCGACCTGCGGCGTGAAGCCGCGGCCGTGGATGGCCTCGCCCCGACGCCGCACCGCCGCCGCGATCGCGTCTGCATTGCTCACGGCGCGCTGCAGAAGCGGCGCCTCGGCGCGGCCAACGCTCGCGTGCGATGCATCGAGCACCGCGATCTCGAGCGGCGCGAGAAGCTCACGCAGTAGCGCGACGTATGCGTCGCCGGCCATCGCGCCCGGTTGGTACGCGCGCAGCGCGGCGTCGAGATACGACGCATGCGGCGCCGATCCCGCCGCTTCGCGCAGCCGCTCGGCGAGCGCGAGCACGTCGTCGCCGATCGGCACGCGGGCCATCGGCGTGCCGGCCGGCGCGCGCTGTTCCATGCGCAGTTCGCGGGCACCACCGTCGAGCGCCACCGACACGACCGACGCCTCGTCGAAGTCGGCGTCGTCCGTCGCCGCCCAGAAGATCGGCGCGACCGGAATGCCGAGCGTCTCCTGCAGCGTGTCGGCGAGGGCGCGCGCGCTGATCGCCTTGACGAGCGACATGAGCGGCCCGCCGAAGAGTCCGGGCTGCTGCCCCGTCGTGACGACGAGCCCCTTTCCGCCGGCGCTCCGCTGCAGGCGCTCGGCGGCGCGTCCGGCCGGTGCAATCGCGTCGCCCAAGTCGTCGAGCCACCGCGAGCTCACGCTCGCCGCCACCTCGCGCCCATACGCGCGCCAATCATCCACGCCGCGCGGAATCGCGCGATACCACTCGGCGCACTCGCCTGCGCGCGCCGCGCGCGAGAGCTTCGACCCACCGAGCGTTTCGGTCCGCACGACGGGAGCTGTCAAGGCGCGCTCCTGGCAACTGACGGCCGAGCGCTGGTCGCTGTCATTTGTGGTACGGCTCCCCTCGTGCGATGGTCCCCGCGCGATACACCTGCTCGGCGAGCACGAGCCGCGCGAGCTCGTGTGGCAGCGTCCAGGGCGCGAGCGCGAGCGACGTCGTCGCGCGAGTGCGGACGACATCGCCCAGCCCGTAGGCGCCGCCGATGAGGATGGCGACATCGCGCGCCCGTTCGCGCAGCTCCTGCATCCAGCGCGCGAATTGCTCCGACGTCATCGTGCGTCCCGTCAGCTCGCATGCGACGACCTGTGCGGCCGATGGAATCGCGGCGAGGAGGCGCTCGCCTTCCCGCTGACGGACGAGGTCCGCGGAGCCGGACTTTGCCGGCTCTTCGCGGACCTCGTGGACTTCCAGCGGCCAGTAGCGACCCGCGCGGGTCTCATACTCGCGGATCGCCCCGGCCAGGTTGGCGTCGCGCGGTTTCCCGACGACAGCCACGACGAATTGCATTCACGCTCTAGGCGTAAATACCGCGGAGCCGGTGCACCGTGGCCACGCGGCTGATCGACAGCATGTACGCCGCCGTCCGCATGTTCACCTTGTGCTGCTTCGACAACTGCAACACCGCGTCGAAGCTGCGACACATGATGTCGGTGAGCCGCTCGTTGACGACATCCTCGGTCCAGAAGTAGCCGCCGCGATCCTGCACCCACTCGAAGTACGAGACGGTGACGCCGCCGGCGTTGGCGAGAATGTCGGGAATCACGAAGATGCCCTTCTCGTCGAGGATCGAGTCGGCGCCGGCCGTGGTCGGGCCGTTCGCGCCCTCGCAGATGATCTTGGCGCGGATCTTTCCGGCGTTCTTGCTGGTGATGACGTTCTCCAGCGCCGCCGGCAGCAGCACGTCGACTTCCAACGTCAGCAATTCCTCATTCGAGATCTGTTCACCGCCGGTGAAGCCCTCGAGCGAGCGCACCTTGCGCACGTGGGCGATCGCCGCGTCGATGTCGATGCCGGCCTTGTTGTAGTAGCCGCCGGTGCGATCGCTGATCGCCACCACCTTGCAGCCTTCCTTCACCAGCAGGTCGGCGGCGACGGAGCCGACGTTGCCGAAGCCCTGCACCGCCACCGTCGTGCCGGCCATCGGCATGCCGAGGTGCTTGAGCGCTTCCTTCGTGACGATCATGCAGCCGCGGCCGGTCGCTTCGCGACGGCCGAGCGAGCCGCCCATCTCGATCGGCTTGCCGGTCACCACGGCGGTCACCGTGTGGCCCACGCGCATCGAGTAGGTGTCCATCACCCACGCCATGACGCGTTCGTTCGTGTTCACGTCGGGCGCCGGTACGTCGGAGTCGGGACCCAGCGTGTTGATGATGCCTGCCGTGTAGCGGCGCGTCAGCCGCTCCAGCTCTCCGGCGCTCATCTTGAGCGGATCGCACACGACGCCGCCTTTGGCGCCACCGAACGGCAGGTTGACGACCGCGCACTTCCAGGTCATCCACGCCGCAAGGGCCTTCACTTCCTCGAGCGTCACCTGCATGTCGAAACGGATGCCGCCCTTGGCGGGACCGCGCGACGTGTTGTACAGCACGCGGTGGCCCGTGAAGACCTCCACTTCGCCGTTGTCCATCATCACCGGCACGGACACGGTGATCTGTTTTTCGGGGTGACGCAGGACCTTGTAGAGACCCGGCTCGAGATCGAGAAGCTCAGCGGCGCGGTCGAAGCGGGACATCATCGCCTCGAACGGATTCTCCTCGTCGAGAAAGCGGTCCTTGTCGGGTCGGACGATTCTATCGGTAGGGAGTCGAAGATCGGTGGCCATGGGAAGCGAAACGGGCCGGGGTCAGCCGGCAGTGGGAGACGTTCTGGACCGCGCGCGCACGAGATCATCGAGCACTCGCTCGAGTCCACCCACACCGCGTTCCACCATCACCTGCTGAGAAACATACCACAACGGCGGCGCAAGGCGAGGCCAGGTCGGCGCGAGCTTTACAGCGTCCTTGAGGGTACAAATGATCCAATCACCGGGCTTGAATGTAGCGGCGATCCGCTGCACGTCGTGGTCGGTGAATGCATGATGATCGGGATAGATCAGCGGGCGCACGCGGGCCCCGCGCCGCTCGATCTGGCGAATGAACGCGCCGGGATCGGCGATGGACAGCACCGCGTGTACGATCGAACCGTCAAGGTCGTGGAGCGGACGTCGTTTGGCCGGATCATCGGCGCGAACGAGCTCGCCTGAGTCGAGGAGCACCGACACCCGCGGAATGCCCGGCGCGATACGCGCGATCTGCTCATGCACCGCCTCGACCGTCCGGTCGCTCGCCGCCTTTCGCGTCACGATGACGAGCGTCGCCCGCCGCACCGCCTTGAGCGGCTCGCGCCACGGCCCCGCCGGCAGCAGTCGTACGTCCGCGGTCCATCGGTCGGCGCTCACCAGGACGAGGTCAGCCATTCGCTGCACGCGGCGATGCTGAAACGCGTCGTCGAGGACGGCGATGTCGGCGCCGTGCCTCGCGGCTTCGCTCACCGCCGCTTCGCGGTCCGCCCCCACGAACACGGGGACATCCGGATTGAGTCGCGCGTGCACGAGCGGCTCGTCGTCGCCGTAGCCGCGCAGGACCACCGCGGGGTGCGCGCCACGATCGGCCAGCCCGCGCGCGATCCACGCGGCGATGGGCGTCTTTCCCGTGCCGCCCACGGTGAGATTGCCGACGCTCACCGCCGGGATCGCCGTCTCATGTGCCGGCAGCCAGCCGGCGTCATACAGGATGTCGCGCGCACCGACGATTCCACCGAACACGCGCTCGAGCGGCGTGAGCGCGGTGCGCGCCGCCGAGGCGATGGCGTCGCCGCCGTACCACACGCGCTCGACGAACCCGCGCTCAGGCACTGGCCCGCTGCTCGGCGAGCTCGATGCCAGCGCGCACGCGGCCCGCTTCGTCGAGCGCGTCGCGGATGTCGGCCTTCTCGATGTAGGCGAGGTCGCCGTACGACACGTGCACGCGCGCGAACGGGCGCGGAATCACGAACGAGTCCCAGCTCTTGAGCCGCCACCCCGACGACACGGAGATGGCCGTTGGGATGATCGGCGCGCCGGAACGCTGCGCGACGACGAGCGCCCCGGGGGCAAACGACTTCGCGGGTCCGCGCGGGCCGTCGGGAGTGATCGCGAGGTCGTGCCCTTCGCCGATCACGCGCACCAGACCGAGCAGCGCGCGCGCCGCACCGCGCGACGTGGACCCACGCACGGTGCGATAGCCAAGGCTCATCGCGATGCGCGCGATGATCTCGCCGTCGCCGTGCTCGCTGATGAGGATCGACACGCCCTCACACCGATGATGGAAGAGCAGCGGCAGCAGCTGCCCGTGCCAGAGCGCGAAGATGACGGGCTTGTGGGCCGCGCGCATGGCACGGAGCTGCTCGTCGTGGGTCACGCGGATGCGCCACGTCCAGCCGAGCAGGCGAACGATCCAAACGCCCACGCCGGCGATCAGCGCTTCCCGCCGCCGCGATGGCGTGTCATTGGTGTCACCGGTGTCACCGGCCATGTGTCTTCGCCGCTCCCCCCGCCGCCCGATCCGCGAGCGTCGTCACCATCGTGGCGACGCGCGCCGCCGCGCCCGGCTGCCCGAGCGCCGCGCGCACGACGTCGAGCCCCTCGATCATCGTACGCCGTTCGGGGCTCGCCGGATTCAGCAGCGTCGCGAGCGCATTCGCGACCGCAACCGGCTCGAGGGCGTCCTGGACGAACTCGGGCGCGATCCGCTTGCCGGCCACGACATTTACCAAACCTATATTAGGAATCTTGACTAACCATTCGCCCACGGCGTAGCTGAATCCGCTCGTGCGATAGGCGACGACGAGCGGACAGCCGGCGACTGCCGCCTCGAGCGTGGTCGTGCCGCTCTTGCACAACGCCGCGTCGGCGGCGCGCAAAACGGTGAACGACGCCGACCGGACGGTCGGGAACGGACAGCGAGCGGGGTCGAGCGTGACGTGCGGCGCGGCGCTCACGACGACCTTGAGTGCGGGGTCGCGCCGTTGGAGCTCGCGTGCCGCGGCGACGAAGGTGTCGAGATGGCGCTCGATCTCCTGGCCGCGGCTTCCCGGGAAGACGGCCAGCACGCGATCGGTCGCGCCAAGGCCGAGCGTCTGTCGCGCGGCGGCGCGGTCGGGCATGGCCGCCACGCGGTCCATGAGCGGATGTCCCACGAACGTCGCGTCGATGCCGTGCTCGCGCAGCAGCGCTTCCTCGAACGGCAGGATCACCGCGGCCTTGGTGACCGTTTTCGCGAGCGTCTTCAGGCGCCCGCGACGCCACGCCCACACCTGCGGCGTGATGTAGTACAGCACCGGCACGCCGGCCGCGGCGGCCGCGGCGGCCACCAGCATGTTGAAATCCGGATAGTCGACGAGCACGACGGCCGCCACGTTGCCGCTGCGCAACCGGCGCTTGAGATCGCGCAGCAGCATCCAATGCTTGGGCAGATACTCGAGCACTTCGACGAAGCCCATCACCGCGAGCCCTTCGGTGTGCTCGATCAGCTCCACGCCGGCGGCGCGCATCTGATCGCCGCCGATGCCGACGAGCCGGTACGGCGCGCCGCGCGCGACGAGCTCGCGCGCCACGTGAGACGCGTGCGTGTCGCCGGAGACTTCCCCGGCGACGAACAGGATGTCACGCACCGCTGGTCGCCGGCGCGCGGCCTCGGAGACTTGGCAGCGTGCGCTCGATGTCGTGCACGATCGTCAACGCCACCGCGAGCGCCTCTCGGCCGTCTTCCCCTGTCACGGCGATGGGTCCCTCGCCCAACACGGCCTGCACGAACGCCTCGAGCTCGAGGCGAAGCGGCTCGCCTTCGGGCGCTTCGATCGGCACGCGCTCGACGAACGACTCGAGCGCCTGCGCGCCCTGTGCGTCGCGCACGAGCGCGGCGAAATCGACGTCGCGCCGAATCCGATAGAACTCCGCCGTCCCCGCCGCGAGATCGAGCGACAGATAGCCGTTCTGCTGGAAGATGCGCAGCTTCCGCATCCGGTCGCGCGAGACGCGGCTCGACGTGATGTTCGCCACCGCGCCCTCCTCGAACGTGATCCGCGCATTCGCGATGTCGACGAACGGCGTCAACACGGGCACGCCCACCGCCGACACGGAGCTCACTCCGCCGCCGACGAAGGTCCGCACGAGATCGATGTCGTGGATCATGAGGTCGAGCACCACCGCCACGTCCGACCCACGCGGGTTGAACGGCGCGAGCCGGTTGCTCTCCACGAAGCGCGCCGAGTCGACGTGTGGCAGCGCCGCGCGCACGGCGCGGTTGAACCGCTCGACGTGGCCCGTCTGCAACACGGCGCCCGTGCGCCGCGCGATGGTGAGCAGGGCGTCCGCCTCGTCGATCGTCGCGGCGATCGGCTTCTCGATCAGCACGTGGAGCCCGCGCTCGAGCGCCGGCGCGGCCACGGCGTAGTGGGCCGGCGTCGGGACCACGACGCTCACCGCCTCGACTTCGTCGAGCAGCGCATCGAGCGTCGGGAACGCCTTCACGCCGAGCTCCGCGCTCACCTTGGCGGCCCGCTCGGCGTTCGACTCGAAGAAACCGACGAGCTCCGCGCCCGGCACGTCCCGCAGGATACGTGTGTGATGAAACCCTAACGCACCCGCGCCGATGACTCCGATACGAACCGGCATCAGATCACCGAGCCGCGATCGCTGCGATCGAAGAACGCGAGGAACTCCTGAATCTCCGGATACTGCTGCAGCTCCGCCGCCGCGCGCTCGCGCGCCTGCGACAGGTTGAGCTCCGACTTGAAGAACAGCCGGTATGCGCGCTTGAGCTCCCGGCGAACGTCCTCGGGAAAGCCGTTGCGCTCGAGGCCCACGCTGTTGAGGCCATACAGCTTGATCGGGTTGCCGACGGCCTTTACGTACGGCGGAACGTCCTTCGCCACGCGCGAGCAGCCGCCGATGAAGCTGTAGCGGCCGATCGTCGCGAACTGGTGAAACCCGACGAGCCCCGAGATGATCGCCTTCTCGTCGATCGTCACGTGGCCGGCGAGCTGCGTGCCGTTCGAGATGATCACGCCGTCGCCCACGTGACAGTCGTGCGCGAGATGCACGTACGACATGAGGAAGCAGTTCTTCCCCACCGTGGTCTTGAACGACTGCGACGTGCCGCGGTTGATCGTCGTGAACTCGCGGATGGTCGTGCCCTCGCCGATCTCGACGGTCGTCTCTTCGCCCTTGAACTTGAGATCCTGCGGATCGCCGCCCAACACGCTGCCGACACCGATCTTCACGTTCGCCCCGAGCAGGACGTTGCGCTCGAGCGACGCGCGCGCCGCGATGCGGCATCCTTCGCCGATCACGCAGCCTTCGCCGACGATGGCGAACGCGCCGATCTCGACGTCGTTCCCGATCTGCGCGCCCGAGTGGATGATCGCGCTCGCATGGATGTTGACACTCATTTCTCGCGCACCACCGCACCCATCTCCGCCTCGCATACCACTTGGCCGTCGACCTTCGCCACGCCCGACATCTTGCACATCATGCCGCGCACCTGCAGCAGCTCGAGCTCGAAGCGGATCTGGTCGCCCGGTTTCACCGGCCGCCGCCACTTCACGTTGTTGAGCGACGTAAAGTACACGACCTTGTTCTCCGGCTCGGGCACGGCGCCCATGAGCAGCATGCCGCCCACCTGCGCCATGGCCTCGATGATCAGCACGCCGGGCATGATGGGATGGCCTGGAAAATGACCTTGGAAAAACGGCTCGTTGATCGTCACGTTCTTGAGTCCAACGATCCGCTTGCCGTCCTCGATCTCGAGGATGCGATCGACGAGCAGGAAGGGATAGCGGTGCGGCAGCACCCGCATGATTTCTTCGATCTCCAGCACGGTCGTCTCCTTCGCAATCGCCTCGTTCATGGCCCGCACCAGCATCACGGTGCCACGGTGGCTCGGTTTCGTCGCCGTGATCCGAGCGCGCACGCGCGCGCCGGCGAGCGCCAGATCCCCCACGCAATCCAATGCCTTGTGGCGCACGAACTCGTCGGGCCACCGCAAGGTCGTACCAATCACCCCATTCTCGTCGAGCACCACCGCGTTGTCGAGCGAGGCCCCTTGGATGAGCCCCTTCGCACGCAACGCCTCGACCTCGTGCACGAACCCGAACGTCCGCGCCGGCGCGAGCTCGCGGGCGAAGCTCTCCCGCGTGACGCGGAAGCAGGCGCGCTGCGTCCCGATCGTCGCGTGCGGAAACTCGATCGTCACGTTCAGCTCGAGCTCGGACGCGGGACAGGCTTCATAGACCGATTCGCCGTCCACGAGCCGCAACGGGCGGCGGAGCGTGAGGTACTGCACCTCGCCCGCCTGCTCCACGATGCCCGCCGACGTGAGCGCCTCCACGAACGGCGCCGCGCTGCCGTCCATGATTGGCGGCTCCGCCGCATCGAGCGCGATCTCCAGGTCGTCGATGCCGCAGCCCACGACCGCCGCCAGCACGTGCTCTACCGTGTGCACGGAGACGGGATCCTGCCCCAGCTGCGTGCGCCGCTCGGTGAGCACCGCGTTCGCGGCGAGCGCCGGAATCATGGGTGCGCCCGGCAGATCGGTACGGCAAAACGTGATACCCGCCCCACTCGGCGCGGGGCGGAATGACAGATGACACGCTGCGCCGAGGTGCAACCCGATTCCCTCGAGCGACACCGGACGAGCGATGGTGCGACGGTTCATTCTGAGTCTGCGTTGCGGTCGAGAAGCCGCTCGATGCGTCTGAGCAGGCCGGGAAGCCTGAACAGCGCCGCCTGGGCGCGGAGCGCTTCCTTGTGCGGCCGGGCGGGATAGCCCGACCACGTTTCACCGGCCGGAATATCGCCAAACACGCCCGCCTGCGCAGCAAGCCGCGCCCCTTTTCCGATGGTGTGGTGGCCCGAGACCCCCACCTGGCCGAGCAGCATGGCCCCGTCCTCGACGCGCACGGAGCCGGCGATGCCCACCTGCGCCATGATCAGGCACATCCGCCCAATGCGCACGTTGTGCGCGATCTGGACGAGATTGTCGATCTTGGTGCCCGCGCCGATCACGGTGTCGTCGATGCTCCCGCGGTCGATGGTGGTATTCGCGCCGATCTCGACGTCGTCCTCGATCACGCAGCGGCCCACATGAGGAATCTTTAAATGCTGGCCGTCGCGCTGCACGTAGCCGAATCCGTCGGAGCCGATGCGCGAGCCCGCGTGAACGCTCACCCGGTTGCCGAGCATCGCGCCGCTGTAGAGCGTGACCGACGGAAAGAGCTGGCACCGCTCGCCGACGACCACCCCCGCGCCGATCACGCAGTGCGGGCCCACGACCGTGGAGTCGCCAATCCGCGCGCCGTCGCCGATCACCGCGTAGGGACCGATCGAAACGTTTCGCCCCAGGTGGGCGCCTGAACCGACGACCGCCGTGGGGTGCACACCGACCGGGGCCGCTGCCAGCCGGTGAAAGCGCGGCAACAGCGTCAGGAGCGCTTCCTGCGGCTTGTCGACGACGATCCGGGCCGCGGCCTGCCCCGGCGTGTCGGCGAGCTCCGGCGACACCAGAACGACCCCGGCGAGCGACGCGGTAAACGATGCCGCGTACTTCGCGACACCGAGAAAGCTCAGGTCGCTGCCGGACGCGCGGTCGAGCGGTGCGACGCCCGCGATTCGGACCAATGGATCGCCGACGAGGCGGCCGCCGACGGCGTCCGCAATAGCGGCGGCGGTGAGAACGAAGTCGCCCTCACCGCCGCCGTTGTCGTACTGGGACGAGCCGTCGATCACTGGGTCGGCGGCTTCGGCCGGGTGACCGCTGCCGGGGCCGCCGGAGCACCCTTCTTCGGATCGGCCGGAGTCGCAGCCTTCACCGCCGCCGCCGGCGTGGCGCGCAGGCGCGACACGACACGGTCGGTGATGTCGAGGTTCTTGTCCGCCGACACGATGCTCGTGGTCTGCGGATCGTTCGACAGGATGATCGAGTACCCATCCTCGGTGCGAATGTCGTCGAGCACTTTCTTCACCGCGTCGGTGATCGGCGCCATGACTTCCGTGGTGCGATCGCTGAATGCCTTCTGGAACTTGAGCTGGTTCGCCTGGAAATCCGTCTCGAGCGCCTGAATGGACTTCTGACGGGAATCCTTGGCGGTCGCACTCAATGTCGGCTCGTCCTTCTGGTACTTGGCGAGCAGCACGTTGATCGAGTCCTGCATCTTCTGGATTTGAGCGCGGTAGCCCTCACCCTCTTTGGTCAGCACCGCTTCGGCCGCGGCGCGGCCGGGGGCCGCCTCCATCAGGGCCTGCGTGTTGACGTATGCGAGCTTGAGAGGAGCCTGCGCCTTCGCAGCGCCAGCCATCACGGTAAGTACGAGCGCGATCACCGTCGCGCGAAGCATGGAACGCATGGAAGCTCCGATTAGAAGATCTGTCCGAACTTGAAATGTACCTGCCACTTGGGGTCTTTCTGGCCCAAGGTGTTCACGCGATCGAAGCCGTAACCCAAATCGACGCCCAATGGACCCAGCGGAGTGACGAGCGAAGCCCCGAATCCGGCACCACGGAACAGCCGGGTTGGGTCGAAGTCGCGCGGGCGCTCCCAGAGATTGCCGGCGTCGTAGAACGCATCGAGATAGAGCTGCTGATTTACCCGCAGGCCGAGCTCAGCCGTGCTCGTATAGTACGCATTGCCGAACGAGCTTCGTTGGGCCTGGAATTGATCTGCATTCGGGATGTACCCCTTGGGCGTGATTGAAAATTCCTCGTACCCGCGCAACGGGTTGCCGTACTGCACGCCGCCCAGCGAGAACGCCTGGGAGACGAAGAACGGCCCAGGGTCGCCGAACAGCGCGCCGGCCTTCACCGTCATGCCCACCACGAGCGCCATCGGCTCCGGGCCGATGCCCTTGCCGAAGGTAGCCAAGGTGGAGTACGAGCGCATCTCGGTGGTGAGTCGCTGGTACGACGCCGTGCCGCCGAGCGGTCCGCCGTTGAGCTGGAGGGCCACGTTTTCGTGGGTACCCGCCACCGGGAAGGGCGACCCGAGCCGCGTGTCGTGGTCGAGCGTGAAGCCGACTGTCGACCGGAAGCAGCCGTTGCAATTGATCGTGGCGACGAGCCCGTCGCCTCCGTAGCTCACCCGCTCGCCGCCGTAGCTGACGAAGAAGCGCGTGGTGCGCGAGTTGGGGAGCGGGAAGCCGAACTGCAGCTGGCCGCCGCTGGTGTTCGACTGGCCGATGTCGCGAATGACGAAGCGCGAGCGCTGGTTGTAGAGCGACACGGTGCCCGACACGCTCGACTGACGAATGCGCGGATCGGTGTAGCTCAGGCTGAAGTCGCGGATGTACTTGCCGAACTGCCACTGGAGCGAGCCCTTCTTGCACTCGCCGAACAGGTTCGGCTGGTCGAAGCCGATGAAGCCGCCCACGCCGGTGCCCTGTCCCACGGACGCGCCGAAATTCACATTGCCGGTGCGCTTTTCCTTCACGTGGAAGATCAGGTCGATGTCGCCCTGCTCGTTCGCCGGACGCGTGTCCGGCGGCGGCATGTCCTGCTCGAAGAATCCGAGATTCGCGATGTTACGATAACTCTGAATCAGGCGCTCGCGGTTGAACACGTCGCCCGGGAGAATGAACAGCTGGTCGCGGATGCACGTCTCGGTGGTCACGTCGTTGCCGACAATGTCCACGCGATTCACGATGGCCGGCGTGCGCTCGTCGATGTCCCACCGCAGATCGACCGTGGGCGTGGAGTCCTTGCCGACGCGGCGCCGCTCGACCACCGGCTGCACGCTCGAATAGATGTAGCCTTCGTTGTCGTAGGCTTCTTTCACCTTGGACGTGGCATCCTCCCACGCCGCGGCGTTGAAGACGTTCTTCTCTTCTTTCGGCGCGCGCTTGACGATGCCCTTCACCGCGTCGGTCACGCCCTTGGGCTTGGCCTTGTTGCCGAACGGATAGAAGGTCGCGATCTGGTCGTTCGAGAAGCGCCGCGCGCCGTTGACCTCGAAGTCGCCGATCTTGTACTGCGGCCCTTCATCGACCGTGAGGCGCACGAGCGCCTTTCCCTTCTGGCGATCGATGATCAGCGTGTCCTTCACCACCTGCGCGTCGATGTAGCCGTGCGACGCGTACAGCTGGGGAATGTTCTTGGAGATGTCCTCGGCGTATTTGTCCTGGTCGAACTCGCCGTTCTTCCACCAGAAAAAGCCTTCGGGCTTGGTGCCGATCGCGCTGACGATGGTCTTGTCGGAGAGCGCCTTGTTGCCGACGATGTCCACCCCGGAGATCGCCAGGCGGCGGCCTTCGTCGACGTTGAACACGAGCGTCGTTGCGTCGCCCGTTTCGATGGTGTCGACCTTGACCTTCGCGAGGTAGTAGCCCTCGCTCTGATACAAGGAATCGATCCGCGCGACGTCCTTCGCCACCTGCGCCGGATTGATCGGCTTGCCGATGAGCAGGTCGACGCGGTCCTTCACCGATCCCGGCGAGACCTTGTCCGCGCCCTGCACCTTCACGTCGCTGAGCACTCGCCGCTCGCGGACGTTGAACACGAGGATGGATTTGCCGTTCACCACCTCGCAGCTGTTATGGACGTCGTCGAACTGGTTCGTGGCGTACAGGTCGCGAATCGCCCGCGTCGTGATCCGCCCGTTGATCGTCGACTTGGGAGCAATGCCGACTCCTGCCCGGAGGACGTCGTCGGTCACGGTTTTCTGTCCCCGGAACGCAACGCTATCCGGAGTCGCACATGGGCCCAGCGTTGCATCCTGCGCCTGGGCGGCCGAACCGGCCGCCAGGAGCCCGGCGAACACGAGCGAGATTCGCATCTGTGGCATAGTCCGGCAATATACACGAATAACGGCCGATCGGGTCCCTGCTGGGGGACCGACCGGCCGCTTTCCTGGTGACTTCTTTACGCCGGAGGTTTAGGCCTGAGGCGCGTTACTCGTGAGAACCCGGAATTCCAGTCGGTCGCCTTCGGGCGCGACATCGACCTCGATTTCGTCCGCCCTCGCGAACTCGCCCATCAGGATCTTCTCCGACAGCGGGTCCTCGATGTACTTCTGGATCGACCGCTTGAGCGGACGAGCGCCGTACTGCTCGTCGTACCCATGCTTGACCAGGAAGTCGGTCGCGGCATCCGAAAGCTTGAGCGTGAGCTCCTCTTCGGCCAAACGTTTCCGTACGTCCTTGAGCAGGATGCTGACGATCTTCGAGATGTGGCCCCGATCGAGCGGGTGGAAGACGATGACGTCGTCCAACCGGTTCAGGAACTCGGGATTGAACACATTCTTCAGCTCGTCCCGCACCTTGTCCGCGCGACGCTCCCAATTCTGCGCCGCGTCGCCGCTGGTGAAGCCGAGCGACTTGGTCTTCGTGAGATCGCGCGCGCCGACGTTCGACGTCATGATCACCACGGTGTTCTTGAAGTCGATCACGCGGCCGTAGTTGTCGGTCAGGTGGCCTTCGTCGAGAACCTGGAGCAGAATGTTGAAGACGTCGGGGTGGGCCTTCTCGATCTCGTCGAGCAGGATCACGCTGTACGGCTTGCGACGCACGGCTTTGGTGAGCGTCCCGGAATCTTCGTAGCCGACATATCCCGGCGGCGCACCGATCAAGCGCGACACGGAGAACTTCTCCATGTACTCGCTCATGTCGACGCGGATCAGCGCGGATTCGTCGGCGAACAGGAACTTCGCCAGCGAGCGCGCCAGCTCGGTCTTCCCCACGCCGGTGGGACCGGAGAACACGAACGATCCGATGGGACGGCGCGGATCCTTGAGGCCGGCCCGGCTGCGACGAATCGCCTTCGAGATGGCCTTGATCGCCTCGTCCTGCCCGATCACCGATTCGTGCAGCTCGTCTTCCATCCGCAGGAGACGCGCGGTCTCCGCTTCCTGAAGGCGCGTCACCGGAATGCCCGTCCAGCGGCTGACGATGAAGGAGATCTCCTCCTCGCCGAGCACCGGCCGATGCGACTGGCGCCGTGCTTCCCACTCCGCCTGCTTCTGCTTGATGTTGCCCTGGATCTCGCGCTCCGTGTCGCGCAGCGACGCCGCACGCTCGAAGTTCTGATCCCGGACCGCGGCTTCCTTCTGGTTGTTCACTTTCTCGAGCTCGGCCTTGAGCTCCGCCACTTCCGGTGGCGGCGCCTGCGCGGCGAGACGAGCGCGAGCGCCCGCTTCGTCGATCACGTCGATGGCCTTGTCGGGCAGGAAGCGGTCGGTGATGTAGCGCTCCGACAGCTTCGAGGCCAGCACCAACGTCGTGTCGGGGATCGTGACCTTGTGATGATCCTCGTACTTCTTGCGCAGCCCCTTCAGGATCTCGACCGTCTCATCCACCGACGGCGGATCGACGACCACCGTCTGGAAGCGACGCTCGAGCGCGCCGTCCTTCTCGATGTACTTGCGATACTCGTTGAGCGTCGACGCACCGACGCACTGCAGCTCACCGCGAGCGAGCGCCGGCTTGAGCATGTTGCTCGCGTCGATCGCCCCTTCTGCGGCTCCTGCGCCAACCAGCGTGTGCAGCTCGTCGATGAACAGGATGATCTGCTTGTTCTGCGCGATCTCGTTCATGACCGCCTTGAGGCGCTCTTCGAACTGACCGCGGTACTTGGTGCCGGCGATGACCGCGGCCATGTCGAGCGAGAGCACGCGATGATCGCGCAGCGACTCGGGGCACTCACCGTTGGAGATGAGCTGCGCCAGGCCTTCCACGATCGCCGTCTTGCCCACGCCCGGCTCGCCGATGAGCACCGGGTTGTTCTTCTTGCGGCGCGTCAGCACTTCCATGACGCGCTGAATTTCCTTGGCACGCCCGATCGTGGGATCGAGCTGGCCTTCCGCGGCGAGCTGCGTGAGGTCGCGGCAGAAGTGGTCGAGGGCCGGAGTCTTCGACTTCTTCTCGCCCTTCGGCGGAGTCGGAGCCGCGGCCGGACCGCCGGGTTGCTGAGCACCACCCTGTGGCATCTCCGTTCCGAGGATGCGCAGAGTCTCGGCGCGGGCGGCGTCGAGATTGACGCCCGCGTCGGTCAGGACCTGCGCCGCAATCCCCTTTTCTTCCCGGAGAAGGCCAAGCAGGAGGTGTTCAGTACCGACGTAGCTGTGGTTGAGCTCGCGCGCTTCGCTCATGGCGAGCTCGAGCACTTTCTTGGCGCGCGAAGTATAGGGAAGGTCGGGGCCTGTGGTCTGACCAGCTTTGCCCTTTTTGACCGTCTCTTCGATTTTTTGCTGGATGTCGTCCAGTTCGACGCTGAGATTTTGGAGCACCGTCGCTGCGACGCCCTCTCCCTCGCGAATCAGTCCGAGCAGGATGTGCTCAGTCCCCACGTACTCGTGATGGAGACGTGCGGCCTCCTCGCGAGCCATCGCGAGAACTTTCCTCACCCGCTCGGTGAAGTTATAGCCGTTCATATTTCCCTCGCATCGGGGCCGTGAGGTTCAAACGTTCAACCGACCGAGCCCGCTTCCTCTTCCAGCGCTTTACGCACATAGCGTGCGCGCGCCAGGTTGGTTTCGCTTTCCGTGAGCGCCCGGCCTTCTGCAAACGCCAGGTGTGCGGCCTGCGAAAAGATCAAGAGCTTGTTGAGGGTATATACACTCAGGGAGGTGATCAGTTTCAGCCCCACCGCCAGACGTACGCCGCTGAGGTAGTTCATCGCCTCGTCGAACGTGAGGCTTCGCGCATAGCGCAGCGTGCCGTACGCCCGCCAGAGCTTGTCTTCGATAATATAACCCGCGTCGCGCAACAGTACACGGCGCGCCTCCGCCTCTCGCTCGACGACGTGGCCGACCACGCGTAACAGTTGGTCGAGCAATTCTTCTTCCGACCGGCCCAGCGTGGTCTGGTTGGAAATTTGAAAGAAATTCCCGACCACTTCACTTCCTTCCCCATATAAGCCTCGGTACGTCAGGCCCATTTGCTGAAGGCTCGCCAGCACCTTCCCTATCTCCTTCGTGAGCACGAGCCCGGGCAGATGAATCAGCACCGACCCGCGCATCCCCGTACCCACGTTCGTCGGACAGGCGGTGAGAAAACCGAACTCGTTGTGATACGAGTACGGCACACGCGTGCCCAAGTCGCGATCCAGCTTGTCGATAGCCGCGAACGCCTCCTGGAGCGCGAATCCCGAGCGAAGCGCCTGGAGGCGGATGTGATCCTCCTCGTTGACCATCAGCCCGAGCCCGTCGGCGAGAAACACCGCCGCACCGCTCCGCAACGGATGCTGCGCGTCGAGCCCCGCCAGCTCCTTGCTCACCAAGTGCCGTTCGTGCAACAGGGCCCGCGACGTGGGCGGCAGCTCGTCCAGGCGGTACATCACGGCCTGGTGGAGCGACGGAACGGTCGCCACCGCTTCGCGGACCTGCGACAGCACGCGCAACCGCTCGCCATCGCGCGCCCGCCCGGTGAAGGCGTAGCCCTCCACATTTCGCGCGAGCCGAATGCGCGTGGATAGCACGATGTCCGAGTGCTGGCCCGAGGCGTCGAGCCAGCCCACGCCGCCGTCGGGCAGGAGCGAAAGATCGACGGTCATTCCATCACCCGAATGCGATCGCGCAAATCCGCCGCCACCTCGAACTGCTCGCTCTCGATGGCGCGGCGCAGGCGGTCCTTGAGCTCACCCAGCACCGCCGACCGCTCGAGCGTCTCCGACATCGGCGCGCGATACGTGCGTCCGACGTGCCGGTGGTTGCCGTGTACCCGCCGCAGCAGTTCGCGAATGCCCGCCTCGAAGTTGGTGTAGCAGCGCGCGCAGCCCCAGCGGCCGGTGGCCTTGAAGTCGGCCATCGTCGTGTTGCAGA
This sequence comes from Gemmatimonadota bacterium, assembly GCA_028287235.1. Taxonomy (GTDB): domain Bacteria; phylum Gemmatimonadota; class Gemmatimonadetes; order Gemmatimonadales; family Gemmatimonadaceae; genus JAQBQB01. Next base: position 100,461 of record JAQBQB010000004.1, read on the forward strand.
AGCTGCAGCGCACGCCCTCGCCGCTGATCGGCACCGGCACCTGCTGATGCAGGAACTCGGCGAGCGGATGCTTGGGCGTGGCGACCGTCGTTTCCACGCCGCGCTCCGAGGCGCACCGCTCGCACAGATGGAGCTGGTGCACCGCGTTGTTCTCGATCGTGGTGAGATTCACCACCGCATCCCGTTCCCCGCAACTATCGCACAACATCAGGGCACGACCTCGCGCACATCGATGTCCGTCAGGCGTCCGTCCTCGAGCAACAACGTCCGGTCCGCGCGCGCGGCGAGCGCCCGGTTGTGCGTCGCGATCACCATCGCGATCTCGAGGTCGCGCGACAGCTCGACGAACAGATCGTGCAACCGCTCGCTGTTGGCGTGATCGAGATTCCCCGACGGCTCGTCGGCCAGCAGGATCGCCGGGTCCACGGCCAGCGCGCGCGCCACCGCGGTGCGCTGCTGTTCGCCGCCCGAGAGCGCCGCCGGCTTGTGGTCCATACGACCGGCCAGTCCCACGCGCGTCAGCAACTCTTCGGCGCGCGTTTTCGCCCGCTTGTCGTCCCACCCGGCGATGCGCAGCGGCATCATCACGTTTTCCGCCGCCGTGAACTCGCGGAGGAGATGATGAAACTGGAACACGAAGCCCACGGAGTGGTTTCGCAGCGCCGACAGATCGTCGTCGCTGCGGCCGGCGAGCGACTTGCCCGCGATCGTGATCGTGCCCCGCGTCGGCTTGTCGAGCGCGCCAAGCAAGTGCAGGAGCGTGCTCTTCCCGGCGCCACTCGATCCCACGACGGCGACCATCTCGCCGCGCGAAACCTGCAGGTGCGTGCCATCGAGCACGGTGATGGTTCTGCCATCGCCGCCCTCGTACACCTTCGTGAGATCTACCGCCTCCAGCACGATCATTCGTGACGAATCGCCTCTACCGGGTAAAGCCTCGCCGCCTGCAACGCCGGATAAATCGTCGCGAGCGCCGCCACCCCCAAGCTCGCCAGCACGATCAACGTAACGTCGAGCGGCTGCGTCGACACCGGGAGGTGATCGATGAAATATACGGCCGGGTCCAGCGGGATGAGCTTCTTCTCGCCGATCAGGACCGACGCCGCGATGCCAATGGCTAAGCCCGCACCGGTGCCCACCACCCCGATCGCCAACCCTTGCGCGAAGAAGACGCGCCGAATCGACCGCGCCGGCATTCCCATCGCCCGCAGGATTCCGATCTCCTTCGTCTTGTCCGTCACCACCATGATCAGCGTGCTGATGATGTTGAACGCCGCGACGAGCGCGATGAGCAGCAGGATCACCCCCATCCCGAGCTTCTCCAGCTTGAGCGCGTTGAACAAGGAGCTGTTCTGCTGATGCCAGTCCTGCAGACGAAAGGGCATTCCCAGGCTGTCCTGCAGCCGTTGCGACACGTCCGGTGCCTCCCAGCGCGTCGGCGTCTTCACCTCGAGCCCCGTCACCGCCTGGCCGAGCTGCGCGAGATCCTGCGCCTGGTCGAGCGCCACGATCACATATGAGTTGTCATATTCGTACATTCCCGTGTCGAAGATCCCGGTCACTTCGAAGCGGCCAGTCTTCGGCACCGGCATGCCGGTCACCGGATTGATCTTCGACGGGTCGACGGTCATCAACGTGATGCTGTCGATGCCCGGCGTGACGTTGAGCTTCTCCGCCAGCTTGGAGCCGAGCACCGCGCCGTGATGCTGGCCGTCGGCGGTGAGGAAGGTGAAGTCGCCCGCCGTGGCGCGCTTGCGGATCGTCGTCACCTGGGGCGTCGTCGGGCCATCGGGGGGAAGCCCCTCGACGAACACGCCCTCCATGTACTTGTGCCGCCCGGCCTGAATGAGCGCCTGGGTATGGACGAACGGCCCCGCCGTCACCACACCCTTCTGGCGCAGGACCTTCTTCAGCACGCTCGGCCAATCGGTCATCACCATGTCCTCACCATAGGTGAGGACGCGAATATCGGGGCTGCCGATGAGAATTTTCTCACGCAGGTCGTTCTGCAGCCCGTTCATCACACCCATGATGACGATCAGCGCGCTCACCGCCACCGTGACGCCGCCGATCGCGATCAGACTGATCAGCGACAGCAGCTTCGATCCGCGCCGGCTGCGCAGATACCGCCAGGCGATGGAGAGCTCGAGACGCGTCATTCGGCCCGCAGTGTAGGAAATAGTATCACATCGCGAATATTCGGCGTGTTCGTCAGGTACATGAACAGCCGGTCGAGTCCGATGCCGACGCCCCCCATGGGGGGCATACCGTATTCCATGGCGCGCAAATAATCTTCGTCCACCCCCGACGCCTCGTCGTCCCCGGCTGCCTTGAGCCGCGCCTGGGCCTCGAACCGCCGGCGCTGGTCGATCGGGTCGTTCAGCTCACTGAACGCGTTGGCGAGCTCGCGCCCGCGCGCGAACAGCTCGAACCGCTCCGTGAGCGTCGGGTCGCCGCGCTTCGGCTTCGCGAGTGGCGAGAGCTCTACAGGATAGTCCACGACGAACGTCGGCTCCTGCAGCTTGGATTCCACGAGCGCCTGAAACATTTCGTCGAGAACTTTGGGACGGCTCAGATTGTCCACCTTTTGGACCCCGATCCGCCGAGCCGCGTTCCGCAGCTGCTCGTCGTCCATCGTGATCGGGTTCGCGCCCAATGCCGCGCTGAGCGACGGCATCCATTCGACGCGTGGAAACGGCGTCCGAAACACCGGCACGCCTTCCCCGCCGTCGTCGTTTTTCCCCCCGTGCTCGACGGCGCCCTGCCCTTCGCCCGGCCGTGACCACACCGCGCGCACGGCGTCCGCCGCGCGCACCACCAGCGCCTCCACCCGCGACATCATCACCGTGTAGTCGGCGTACGCCTCGTAGAACTCGAGCATCGTGAACTCGGGGTTGTGCGTGCGATCGATTCCCTCGTTTCGAAAGTCATGCCCGATCTCGTATACGCGGTCGAATCCGCCCACGACGAGCCGCTTGAGATAGAGCTCGTCGGCGATGCGCAGATACAACGGCATGTCCAGCGCGTTGTGATGCGTGATGAACGGACGCGCCGTCGCGCCGCCGTACAGGGGCTGCAGCACGGGCGTCTCGACCTCGAGATAGTTCAGATCGTCGAGCGCGCGGCGAATCTCCGACGTCATCCGCGAGCGCGCGCGAAACAGGGCGCGCACCTCCGGATGCACCGCGAGATCGGCGTAGCGCTGCCGGTAGCGCTGCTCCGGATCGGAGAACCCCGAATGGCGCACGGTGACGCCCTCGACGACTTCCTCCTTTCCAAACGGCAGCGGACGCAGCGACTTGGCGAGCATCTGCACCTCGACCGCGCGCACCGTGACTTCGCCGGTGCGCGTGCGGAACAACGGACCGGCCACGCCGATCACGTCGCCGATGTCGTACAGGTCGAGCGCGCCGTACACGTCGTCGCCGAGCAGGTCCTTCTTGAAGTACAGCTGGATGCGCCCGCTCTCGTCGGCGACGTGCGCGAAGGTCGTCTTCCCGTGCGCGCGCCACGCAACGATGCGCCCCGCCACGCGCACGGTCTCGCCTTCATCCTGCTGGTCCGCCGGATGCAGCGCGATGGCATCGGCCGCCTGATGCGTGCGCTCGTACGAGTACGCGAACGGCACGATGCCGCGCTCCACGAGCGCGTCCAGCTTCTCGCGCCGTGCGCGCTGCACGAAGTTGAGGTCGTCGCTCACGCGGCAGCGCTCCCGCCGGGAGGCGTGCCGAGCGTCGCGAGGTACGCTTCGATGAAGGGATCGATGTCCCCATCCATGACTTTTTGCACGTCGGGAATCTTGAGCTCCGTGCGGTGGTCGTTGACCATCGTGTACGGTTGAAAGACATAGCTGCGGATTTGGCTGCCGAAGCTCACGTCCGACTTGGTCGCGTCGAGCTCCGCCTTCTTCGCCGCCTGCTTGTCGGCTTCCAGCTGATACAGGCGATTCTTCAGCTGCTTCATGGCCGTCGCCTTGTTCTTGTGCTGCGACCGCTCGGCCTGCGACGACGTGACGATGCCCGTGGGAATGTGCGTCAGGCGCACCGCGGAGCTCGTCTTGTTGACGTGCTGGCCGCCGGCGCCGGACGCGCGAAACACGTCCATGCGCACGTCCTCGTCGCGCACCTCGATGTTGATCTCGTTGTCGACCACGGGATACACGAACGCCGACGCAAAGCTCGTGTGCCGCCGCGCCTGCGAGTCGAACGGCGAGATGCGCACGAGCCGGTGCACGCCCGCCTCCGCCCGGAGAAATCCGTACGCGTACAAGCCCTTGATCTCGAGCACCGCGCCCTTGATCCCCGCCTCTTCGCCGTCGCTCAAGTCGAGGATCTCCACGACGAAGCCCTTTCGCTCGGCCCATCGCGTGTACATGCGCATGAGCATCTGCGCCCAATCCTGCGCTTCGGTCCCGCCGGCGCCGGCGCTGATCTCGAGCTGCGCGTCGCGGAAGTCGTCGGGCCCCGAGAGCAACGACCGAAGGCGGAACGCCTCGATCTCCCCGCGCAGCGTCTCCGTCTCGCGCTCCACCTCGGCCGACAGCTCGTCATCCGGCTCGGCGGCGAGCATCTCCTCGAGCTCGGCCGCGCTCCGCACGCGCGCGGTCATCGCGTCGTAGGGCTCGATCCATCCCTTCACCGCTTTGACCTGCTGCACGACGACCTGGGCCTTCTCCTGATCCGTCCAGAAGCCCGCCGCCGACATGCGGTCTTCCAGACGCCTCAGCGTGTTGCGCTTGTCGTCCAGGTCAAAGATACCTCCCTAGCTCGACGAGCCGCTCGGCGTGTTGCCTGAGCTCTCGCGCGCGCTCGCTGTCTGCCATCTCCCTCTCCGGTATGACACGAGCCGTCGGCATGAACTGCGGACGGCTCGGGCGTAAAATGTCGTCTGACCGAAAGTTAGCGGCACAGCATTGCATCGTGTAGCCCGACGCCCCACGCCCCACGCCCCACGCTAGAACAGCTTCTGGCCAGCCGCGAGGATCTCGTTCAGCGCTTCCTGGAAGTGCGTGGTCGACTCGGCGAACTCGCGTCCTACCTGATCGGTGTATTCCTCGTAGCTCTTCTTGATCTCCTCGCGAAAGAGCTCCTTGAGCGTTCCGTCGCGCAGCCCTTCGTCGCGCCGCTGCGGAAAGTACGTCACGAGATCGGAGATCAACGCGCGCGACAACCGTCGCGCCTTCGCGTTCGGATCGTTGGCGAGGAACGGATTGATCGGCGCGCGCGTCGGCGTCGGCATGCCGGCCGTGCTCGTGGACGGGCGCGGCGCCGGCGGTGCCGGCGGCGCAACACTCGGCGTCGCCATCGACGGGCGTGTCGGGGCCGGGGTGGGCGTCGACAGTGGCGGACGCGGAATGCTCGGCGGCGGCGCGGGGCGCATCGGCGGCACGGCCGGCATTGGCGGCATCGTTGGACGCGTCGCAAATCCGCCGCGCGGCGGCGTACGCGACGCGGGCTGACCGCTCACCGGCGGAGTCGGCGTCGCCGGTCGCGGCGCGAACATCACCGGCCGAGTCGGCGGTGAGGCCGGGGGCGGCGGGGGCGCCGCAGGCGGCAGCGGTGGGGCGGATACCGGCGCAGCCACTTGTACCGCTGCTGGTGCAGCCGCTGCCACAGCGGCCGGTACAAACGCCGGTACAGTCGCCGGCGTAAAGGCCAATGCGGACGCCGGCGCGAACTCCTCCTCGATCGAGCTGCCCGCACCGACGGTGATCACACCGCCGCATACCGAGCAACGCGCTCGCACGCCGACCGACGGCACTCTGGCCGGATCGACGCGAAACACCGATCGACACTCTGGACAGGAAACGTTCACTTCCCCTCTCCCCCGCTAGCGGTCGCGGACTCACGCGCAGCGCCGGCCGACGCCACCTCGTCGAACGCGGCGTCCGTCCGCCGGTCGATCGAGAACACGGAGCCTGGAAGCGTCTTCGCGTAACTCTTCATCTCAGTCGCCAACGCGCTCACCTGCGCGGCATGCGTAAAGTGCCGGCGCTCGTTCGTCACTACGCCGATCGACACCGTCATCAATGGTACTCGATGCAGTTGCCCGCGGCGATCCTTTCCGAAGAAATATCCCGCGCGGCGATCCTGCTCGGAGTACTGATAGACGATCAAGGTGTCGAAGATCGACACGATCTCCGAGCATACCTCGTTCACCGCGTCGATCGGAATGATGTAGATGAAGTCGTCGCCGCCGATATGGCCGACGAACCCTTCCTCGTGGCACACGCCTTTCACGACGTCGTGGAGGATCTGCGCGAGAATACGGATGACGCGATCGCCCTCGTAGTACGAGTAGCGATCGTTGAACTCCTTGAAATGATCGAGATCGGCGTAGCAGGTCGCGAACTGCACGCCGAGCGCGAGACGCCGCGCGATGTCGCGCTCGATCTCCACGGCACCGGGGAGGCGCGTCGACGGATGGACGTAGAGATCGCGGTCCGACCGGCGGAGCATGGCGTCGAGGCGAATCTCGACCTCCGACACGTCCTGGTGCTCCCGCACCACTTCGTCGGCGCCCGCGCGAAAGCCAGCGTCGAACGACTCGAAGTCGTCCGACGAGACGACCACAGCCGGGACTACACCTGTGTACGAGTCACACTTGAGGTCGTAGAGCGCGCCGAGTACGACGTCCGCGCTCGCTCGGCTGTCGAACACGACGACGCGCGGCCGGCTGCGGAGGGCTACTCCCATGAGCGTTTCGGTATCCCGAACGCAGAGGAGCGGCACGCCCAGGGCCGTGAGCCACCGTTGAACGACCGCCGGGGGAGCAAGGTCGTCGGGGGTAAATAGAATCGCGCTAGTTGTTGCCACTCTCTACGGGAATCAACGGTGAAGCGCCAAATTACGCCCCCCTGTAAGCGAAGTCAAATTATGACGGCTACAGGAGTTGCGCGCTTTTCGACGTGTGTGACTTGGCTCACCAACGGAGCCGCCCGCCCACCGACGTTCGGCCGGTCGGATCGGTGTGCGCCGACAACCGGAAGGTGGCGAACGCATCGACCATGCTCAGGACGTGGTTGGCGCCGAGAACGATGAGGTCCTGGATGGCGGCGTAGTGCGCGTCGTCCCGCTTGAAGGTGGTACGCTTGAAGATATCATACTGCAGCTGTGCGTTGGTCCAATCCCAGCGGAACTCGGGTTTGTAGGCCAATCGCTCGTATTGGGCGAGGGCCGACGCGGTGTCCGGGTTCGTGTGCAACGCCAGGTTCCACTGGTAGCCGTTGAAGGTCGTCTGGTCCGTCTCCGGCACGACGGGGCCCGCGGCCGACGCGCTATAAAAACCACTCGCCTTCCAGTCCCGCATGGACTCGTAATATGTCCAGTCGCCGTCGGGCACGGCCGAGGAGAAGCTCGATCGGGCCACACGGCGCGCCAGATCGCGAAACGACGCCTCCTGAACCGCCTGCTCGCGGGTGTCTTTGGCGTATTTCAACCAACCGAGCAGCTCCACGGCGGCGTACGCGACGAACCGGTCGTCGCCGAGCATGAACTGGCCGCCGCCCGGTACGATGGCCGAGACGAGCGGCGCGTAGGGCAGCGCGCGAACGGGAACGCGCAGCCCGTGCTCGCGCACCGCGGAGCTGTCCGGCGGCGTCACGTCGGCGGCGCGGCGCGACACCACTCCGGCGCGCCCGTCGTCGATGCGCTGACCCCGAGCGACTCCGCTCACGGCCACACCCAGGACCGCGGCGAGGAGCGTGGCCACGACCCACGCCCGCATCAGAAGAGGTACCGGAGCGTCAGAAAGGTCGGAGTCGACCCGGACTGCGCGAGATCGCTGAGCATCTGGGCAATGTCGATCTGGAGCTTCCCTGTCGAAACGCCGAAGCCGAACGTCGGCCCCGAGCCGGTCGGACCACTCGCGACATATCCCGCGCGCGCTTGGTAGCGTTCCATCCACGAAAACTCGCCTCCGATCCGGAAGCCAGGGCTCGTGCCTCCGGACACGTAGCTCACCAGGTCGGCTCCGAAGCGCAGGCGCGCCTCCTTCGGCATCTGCGCCAGCGTGGGTGCGTACGACACCCCAACGTCGGCGCGCGCCGGAAGCGGATCGGACTGCGGCGAATCGTTCACCTGGAGCTTGAGCCCGAGGTTTCGGACCGACGCGCCGATCGTGATCGTCGAGTCCCTCGCGAGCAAGTAGTGAAGGCCCACGTCGAGTGCGGCGGTCTGCGGCGCATGTATGGGGCCGTCGACCGCGCCCGTTGAGGAAAACCCGCCGCGCAACAGCTTGAACGTGATGCCGCCGGCGAGACGGTCGGTGAGCGTGGGCGCGAACGTTCCGGCGAAGATGGAGCTGCTGGTCGAGAACGATCCGGTCTGATTGCCGTTGGCGTCGACCGCCGGCTGCGTTCCGCTATTCAGGTAGCGAAAGCTCAACGCGAATGCCCCCAGGCGATTGACGGGGATGACCAGGGCGCCCGCGGCGTCCGTCTCCAGTGTTGCCGACACGTTCTTCTCGAGGTGGAGCGCGATCTCCCGCCGTCCGCCGGCAATGAGCGCCGGATTCCACCAGATGGCGTCGGAGCCGCTCGCCGACGCGGCGACGGTCTGCCCCATTCCGAGCGAACGCGCTCCGATGGGCAGGAGAAACTCCTGCGCCCCTTCGACCGCGGTTCCTTTCTGTGCGCGAACCGCTCGGCCGGCGCCGAGCAGCACGAGGAGTCCCGCGAAGAGGCGTCGCACCGCGCTAGAGCGCAGTTGCCTCATCGATGAGCATGATGGGGATGCCGTCGCGGATCGCGTACCGCAGCCGGCACGCCGGACAATCGAGCGCGGATTCGGCCTCGCGGTAGACGAGCTCCCCTTTGCATTTCGGACAGACGAGAATGGCCAACAACTGAGGCGACACGCTCATGGCGAACGACCCTCGTGAGACTTGGGGGTGGGGGAGGAGGCAGGCGGAAGCTGATATCCGAAGCGATGGAGCGAGTGCGGGTTGCGGCGCCAGTTCGCGAGCACCTTGACCCACAGATCGAGATAGACGCGCGCTCCGATGAAGGCTTCGATTTTTTCACGGGCCGCGCGGCCGATCGTCTTGACGCGCTGTCCGCCCGCGCCGATGAGAATCTGTTTCTGGCTATCTCGCTCGACGTGCAGGACCGCACGAATGTACACCGGCGACTGTCCTTCCCGAAACTCCTCGATCTCGCACGCCACGCTGTACGGCACTTCGTCGTCGAGCTGCTCGAGCGCGGTTTCGCGCACCAACTCGCTCACGAAGAAGCGCACCGTCTGGGTGCTGATCTCGTCGTCCGGATAGAGAAAGGGGCTTTCCGGCAGCATCGCGCCGACGCGGACCAGGAGCTCCTCGACGCCATCGCCGGTGGCTGCGGAGACGAGGACGGCATCCGGATGTCGCTGAACCAGGTCCTCGCGATTTCCGTCACCGATCAGGTCCGTCTTGTTGATCACGGTGACGACGGGCGCGCGGAGCGGTCGCTCGAGCTGCGCGACGACGGCGAGCGGCGCCGGCGGTCCTTCGGTGCCGTCGACCAGATACAGGACGACGTCGGCCTCATTGAGTGCGGAGAGCGCGGTGCCGCGCATCGCTTCCTGGAGCGGGTATTTCGGGTTGAGGAGGCCGGGGGTGTCGAGCAGGATCATTTGGACGGAACCCGTGGTGAGGATTCCGACGATGCGATCGCGTGTCGATTGCGGTTTCGGGCTGACGATGCTGAGCTTTTCGCCGACGATGCGGTTGAGCAGCGTCGACTTTCCGGCGTTCGGTTTACCGACGACGGTGACGATTCCAGCGTTGGGCATGACGGGAAAGATAATGACGGAAAGCACAAAACCCCTGGTCCGTTGGGACCAGGGGTTCTGCAGGGACTGCATGAGGTGCCGGCGACGGCCTACTCTCCCGCGCTCTCGCGAGCGGAGTACCATCGGCGCTGTAGGGCTTAACGATCGTGTTCGGAATGGGAACGAGTGTGGCCCCTACGCTCTAGTCGCCAG